>JBBRRL010000152.1:0-5968 GCA_038200775.1 Nitrospirales bacterium | reverse complement strand
TTTCAGGCGTGGCTGGAGGAGCGCAAGGCGGCCCGTGAGGCGGCGATTACGGCATGCGAAGAACAAGGCCCCTGTTAGAGATGAGAAAATCGCCCACGACAAGACCGCCCAGCGAACGAAGGGAACAGCCCCTGTCGGCGACTGCGTCTTCTAGACAACTCTCAGACGAGATGACCTAGTCTATACTGGGCGGCATCGTAGAAATAGGGAGGTAGGATGGACTGCGGCACCCCTTTTCGGCTGGAAGAAGTGATCTCCGGAGGACAAACAGGCGTAGATAGGGCGGCGTTGGATGTTGCCCGAAAGCTTGGGCTCCGGAGCGGCGGCTGGTGTCCGCGAGGCCGAAAGGCGGAAGATGGAACCATTGCTGCCTGCTATCCGTTGAAGGAGAGCGCGAGCGCCAAGTACGAGCAACGCACCAAATGGAATGTCAGGGATTCAGACGGTACCCTGGTGTTGACGCGGGGGGTTCCCACTGGGGGTACCGCCTTAACCATTGGCATTGCTCGGCGCCTGGGGAAACCGTGCCTGGTGCTGGATCTGGAACAGAAACCGAATGTGTCGCAGGCGTGGACCTGGATGGAGGAACATCGGATCCGGATGTTAAACGTGGCTGGCCCCCGCGAGTCGAACGCCCCTGGCATTCATGATGAGGCGAAACGGTTTCTTCAACGCGTACTGGGCTAAGATGCAGCGCATGGTGTTGTAGAGAGTTCAGTCACCGTAGGGAACTTCCGCGTTCCCGACATAAAAAGCCTGTTTGTTATCTCCTTCGACCATGTCTGCCTGAAACACCCGTACGGCCACACACACGCCCTCGCTAGCGTGCCGCCTGAATTCCTCCTCAGTAAGCGCCAAGTGTACGTCACGGTCGCACTCTGGACAGTGCCGAAGGCCCCCGGTCTCCGTGGGCGAGAGAAGGCTCCAGAGCTTTGGACGCCGAAAGCTGAACTGGCACGCGATGACTGACTCTTGATTCCAGACTTCCTTCTTATTAGCCATGCATAAGCCGCCTAAGCCAATCATCTCCCAACACCGTGAAATTATCAAACTTACGGGCACTACAGAAATATCTGTTTACATTGATGACAATTACGATCTGATAGATGCCGGCGGTCAGGCATGTAATTATTGATCGGCTGAGGCGCCCGCACATGGCGGAGTGTTCGTCCCACTCCCGCCGTTGTTCTCGTCCGTTAGCATACTGCAGTTCGTCTCTTCATCAGTACCAGCACTCCCAATCCTCCCGCCAGTAACATCACAGTGGTCGGTTCTGGCGCGGCGATTGGCTCGGTAAACGTGCCTTGCCAGTATTGGCCGCCAGCGCGGCCGAAGGTCTCCTCGGCGCGACCTTCGCCGAAGAAGGGAAGCACTTCGCCAGTCGGCAAGTCCACATGGCCGGTGGCGGTTACGGGGTAGGCGTAGTTCACCCCGAGGCAGAAGTCGCACGGCAGCGGATCGCCCCGCAAGCCGCGAATCGTGATGAACAGCACCGCGCAGGAGCCTTGAGGAAGGCAACCCCCGCCAGGGCCATAGGTCGGAAACTCATAGCGCACGCCGTCATGGGTAATGTGCCCGCCATAGCCAGGCGACATGAAGAACTCAGGAAGGATCGGCCCACCAAAGAAGACTTGGCCAGGGCGTGGCGTGCCGACCTCTATCAAATCTGAGCCGAGCTTGAGAAACCCCTGACACTGGATCGGGGGTGAGGTCGATAAAAAGCGAGCCGGTGATGATTGTGGCTCTGGCCGGCGTGGTGAAGAGACTGAGTAACAGCATGATACCGAGGGTTTTCTTAGCGGCTCTGGAGCATAGAAATATACGGCTTGTCATACGATATCCTTCCGTGAATGTTAATGTCACTGGCGGATGCTGCCAATGCACAGTGCTCTTTGTGCGTACGCGGGCACGAACCGTATCGACCCTCAATGGCGGGCGCTAAGCAGCCCCGAACTTTACAAGCTAGAACTTAATTAATCACAGCTACGAAGATGGGGAGAGGCAGTCCTTTCGAGATTCGGTGTCAAGCATTCCGGACAGTACGAGAGAAGAAATCGCGAATTGCCCAGCGATGACCTGTATGGGCTGGCATCTTTCATTGCCGGGGTATAGTCTGCTCGAGTCAACTTCGTTGGCTTTGGTGTAACAAACGGTGGAAGGTCAGAAAAGCCATCGAGACTTAGAAGCAAAATAATTCCTAGTGTCCTTTATCGGTTCGAATTTGCCAGTTTTCTCCATCAGAGATAACGACGACCGTTCCATTGTAATCAGTTCGATAGGTATTCTCCTCCTCCACGCCAGCGTCCTTCAAAGCTTTCAGTGCCTCGTCAGTCGGATGGCCATAGGGATTTCCGAGTCCTACTGAAATGACTGCAACCTGCGGTTTCGGATTTGCCGGAGCCTTGCGTGTGCCAGATGATGCCACTGCGCTCGCGAGGCGTCTTGCCCTCAAGCAGGCGCTTTACAGAGAGCTTGACGGCGCGGAATTGCTGATAGCGTCCGACAACCTTAATGATCTCGCCTTTGTCGTTGGTGGAGAACTGCGTGAAAGTGCGGATGATGTCGAGCAGATTATCGCGGTCGAGCATCCCAGCGACGAGACGTTGTTGGTCGTTCGGGCTGCTGTTGCCGTGGTCCAGGTCATTCAGGGAGCGTGGGAAAGGGTCCGCCCATCGATAAAAGTGCTTTTCGCTGTGGGTGGTGATGGTCCCGAACTTGGCCTCTTGACGGCAAGTCGCGATCACAAACTGATTAAAGAAAAAGAGCGTTGCACTGCCCTCGCCCTTGGCGCCGCGCTGTTCGCTGTATCGCAGAAGCTGGTCAATCGCTTCGGGTATCGGTTCCTTCACCTTCGGCGACTTGCATTCGATCACGACGACCGGCAGGCCGTTCAGGAAAAGAACGATGTCCGGAACGATGTGATGCTCGGTGCCCAGAATCCTCACCTTGAACTGGCAGACGGCGATGAAGCGGTTATTGTCGCGATGCTTGAAGTCGATGAAGCTTACCGTGGGGCTCTTCTCGCCCGTCTTGCGGTTCTCGCTCACACTGGTGTTTTCCAGCAGCAGTTGGAAGGCGTGGCGGTTGTTCTGGACCAGGCCGGTACCGGGGAAACCCGCGGTAAGTTGCTTGACAACCTCCTCCACCTGATTTTCATCGAGCCACGGATTGATGACCTTCAGCCGCTCCCGCAGCACGGAAAGCATGACCACCTCGGTAAAGGTCTTGCGGAAGGTATCGCTCGGATGTCTTTTGCTATCGCAATCCAACACCTCCCATTCCAGACTGGCAAGCTGATCAAGGAACGGCTTCTCGACGTGATTACGCTCGTCGAGCTTGATTTCCGTAACAGTTTTTTCGTTAAGGGCCATTATGACGCGTGCTCAGGGACTTCCTGGCAGGCCGTGAGCAATGGCGTGACGCGCCTTCGACCGGTCGGCAGATCTTGCATGAGGGCTGTTTTTATAGATCGGAGCTTCTGGCGAACTACATTTTTGCTTTGAAGGTCTGAAGAAATGGCCCTCATTCGTTCGTCGATTATGGCCATCTCTAGTGGAGGGGGTACAGGAAGCAAGGTGGAGCGCAGAGTGTCGGATTTAATGGCTGCCATGACCCCCCCCTGCTCGTCCTTTGCAAAATGTCTTAATACCCACGGTGCATTGTTGATCTGGAGGCATGCTAGGAAGGGAGAATAGACTTTCCGATCCAGCGATATGGTCCATATGTGCTTGGACGACAATGCAATCCCAATGTCGTCTGGCACAACACAACATCGTCCAACGGTTCCCATGATGGTGATCATGATGTCGCCTGCTCGCACTCGGTATCGCTTTAGGGTTTCTGCCTTCCGTGGATGCACGAAGCGGGAATAGTTCCGGACGAACCTTTCGGGGAAGACATTGTCTATCCCCAACAAAGGGACCCCAGAATCGACGAGCTCCTCCTTCAGTAAGGCACTGCCAAATGGACCGCTTCGCATGGCAGGGTCAACATTAGCAAGAAGATCCTCGATCCGCGGCACCTGCCAGTCCTTCGGTATGCGGCCAAGTGGAGAATCTTTGAAGGCGTGGGTTGCTTCGGAGCGGAGGTCGCCATGGTCGTCGATGCCGCGGGTAAGGAGGTCCTGCATCAGGCCGGTCTTTCCAGTCTGGTAATCAGGTGGGCGCCCAAAGCGTACTCCAGCGGAATTTGAGCTCATTGCTGCCTGCAAGGCTAAGACGCCGGAGGCACTAGCTAGGATGGTGTCGCTGATGCACTCCGCCGACAAGGATTCGGTTCGGCTGCAGGCAGCAGTATTTATCGTCGAGCGGGCGCCTGGGAAATCGATGGAGCGCCATGAGGTCACGCATCCGCTGGACGACGAATCGACGGAGGCGCTCCTGGAGATTAAGGCGATCCTCGATGAGCGCCGGGCGGCGAGGCACGCGGCGGTGACAGTTGAGCCATGACGGCCAACAAGAACGTTATGATGTCAGTGGAAGTACGGGAGGACTCGAAAACGCGTCGGTTGGGGCCTTCCCTCGCCACCCGAATCAGTCAGGTCAAGGCCTTGCACGACTCCTTGAGTCCTGCTGCCAGTTAGTCCGTACCCAGCCTGTTAGGGTCGTCTTCCCAGGGGGGATCGCAGGGCTAGGGGGTGGGCATGATCGAAGGGGGAAAGGGTCCCTTCCGAATTTTTGCAAACCTCTCTAAAAGCATCGCCCGATGATGGGCGCCCTCCCCGGAGGCTTTGCGCGCAGCCAGGCATCTCTGTGCTGATAGCAAAGACCGGCCCGAATAACTTCATGAAGAGGAGACGCGGACTGTTGCCGTACCTCATCTCGGCCCTCGGCCCCCGTGTGATCGGCTTCAGCCAGCGCACCGATTTTTGAAACCTTCCAGACTTGTCCCCAGGGCTATGAGAACGCCGCCCTTCCCCTCGCGATTCCAGCCCCAGTACGACGCGGAAACTCTGCTATGCCCCCTACCCTAGCCTAGGTGAACATACTATTAGCTGTTACCAGGGCTGAGGAGTGCTCTAGAGTTGCCGCACAGCACGTGGCGAATGAGGGCTCACATGACATTAGCGGACTTTTATTGCGTATCGCCACGCAATTGCTCGTCTCAGAGCAATTGTTGAGCAGTGTCTTCGTTGGGACCACTGGGAAAGGCCAGGATGAGCCCAGTCAGGCTGCGACACCGACTGTTGGGGTTGACCCTCAGGCGCCTCGGCTAAACGGATCAACAGCCACGACGTGCCAACGTGCTCCTGTTCGCACTGTTGGCCGGGGCATCTCCAAATACAAGGAAGAGTCGACATGAAGATACTCATCGGCGTCCTTATGGAAATACTCCGGAACGTGTCTCTGAGCTGCTGGGAAGTCTCCGACCCCTATTGCCGAAAGAGCCCGATTGTCGGGTACGACGGGAAGCCCGCGGTTGGGGAATCCGGCACAGCGACTGTAGTGGTTGGTTCGGGGGCAGAGCCGGGTTTGGCCGACAGCGTGCCACTAGTTCCATCGTCATCATGCCAGACAGCGCCAGCCGTGCAGACCACCGCCCGGCGATCCTGGTCCAGGCACCGGTAGATGTAGTCCGGCAATACGCCCGCTGTCAGCAGTTGCGCATCACCGGTCTGCAGGCCAGATAGGAGATACTGCACGTTTCCGGGCAATCCATTCCCTCTATTGATTACCAATGCTGCGGTAATATCGGCGGTGAGGCTCGCAGGTTGGGTTAACGTGTAGTTGCCCGCATCCGCCCCGCCGAGGGTAAAGCCTGTGATCGTTACTGGTTTGGCCACGCCGACACTCGGGTCCGCAAAGGCACCCGTCGCTCCCATGCTCGTCAGCGTCACCATGTCCACTCCCAATGGCGTCACGCTTGC
This sequence comes from Nitrospirales bacterium, assembly GCA_038200775.1. GTDB lineage: Bacteria > Nitrospirota > Nitrospiria > Nitrospirales > NS-4 > NS-11. Next base: position 102 of record JBBRRL010000152.1, on the reverse strand, counting down.
CCCACCCGTTGTGAATGTTGCGACCGTGGTTCCGTCATAGACCTTGTTGTTGGCCAACATGCCGTTGACCGTAAGCACCGCCTTACCGATCCCCCCGGTGAC
>JBBRRL010000151.1:0-6074 GCA_038200775.1 Nitrospirales bacterium | reverse complement strand
CCCTGTCGAGCCGCGGCTTTCCAAGTCCAAATACATTTCCGGAATGCAGTGCCACAAACGCCTGTACCTTGAGATCCATTCCCCGGACCTCACCGCCCCGCCGGATCCGGAGAGACAGGCGGTATTGGAGGCCGGGACGGATGTCGGCGAAGTGGCGCGCAGGCGATTTCCGGGTGGCGTGCTCGTCGATTGCGGCCATGGAAATCTGCGCATGGCGCTGCGCCGCACCGAAGAGTTGATCAGTGACCCGCGTGTTCCCGCGATTTTCGAAGCCACGCTGAAATACGACAACGTGCTGATCCGTGCAGATGTCCTCGTACGCAGCGAGCTCGATGGAATGGGATGGCGCCTCATTGAAGTCAAAGCGTCTACGCGCGTGAAACACGTTCACCTGGACGATCTGGCGATTCAGGCCCATGTGGTGCGGGGATCCGGACTGCGGCTCGACGGGGTCGCCCTGATGTACTTGAACCGCGCGTATGTCTACGAAGGTGGCAAGGTTGATCTCGGCCATCTCTTTGTTGAACAAGATCTGATGCTCGAGGTCTCGAGCCGTTTACCCGAGGTTCCTGCGCAACTCGAATCCATGAAGGCGATGTTGATGGAACCCACGGTTCCCTCAGTGGATCCAGGGCACCACTGTCACGCTCCTTATATCTGCCCGTTCTGGGATCATTGCACGCAGGAAAAAGACCCCCGCTGGGTATTCTATCTGCCCGGCCCAAAGCGCACGTTTCAAAAGCTTGCCGAACAGGGTGTGAACACGATTGACGCAATTCCAGTCGAGTTCAGACTCTCGGGGGCGCAACAGCGCATGAAAGACAACGTTGAGTGGATCGGGCCGGATTTAAAAGCCGCTCTTCAAGCAGTCCGATATCCCGTGCATCATCTCGATTTTGAGGGTTTCATGCCCCCCGTGCCGCTTTTTCCGAAGACCAGGCCCTATCAGACACTGCCGTTCCAATGGTCCAACCATACGGAACACGAAAACGGAATGGTCAACCACGCGCAATACCTGTGCGCTGATGATGGGGATCCCCGTGAAGAGCTGGCGCTCAGCCTGCTGCGAACCCTGGGCCGCGACGGGAGCATCTGTGTGTACTCCGGTTATGAATGGCGAATCTTGATGGATCTCGCCGAGGCAATTCCCCCGCTGCGGCGACAGTTGGGAGCGCTCGCGGCCCGTCTTTGGGATCTCCTGCCGATCGTCCGGCGACATTACTACCACCCCGCCTTCGAAGGCTCCTTTTCCATCAAGGTGATTCTGCCGGCGCTGGCGCCGTCTCTCGATTACGCCAACCTTGCGATCCGCGACGGCGGCTTCGCCTCACTTCAGTATTATCGAATGGCGTTCGGAAAGATCGACGCTTCCGAGAAGGCGCGCATTCGAGCGTCACTCCTCGAGTATTGTAAGAGAGATACCCTGGCGCTTTTGGAGATTCGCAGGGTCCTCCTTGGGAAGGCAATGGGTGCGGTCGAAAGCTGACGTCGGCTCCCGAGTGTTAGATCTCCACTAAATACTTTCACCAGCCGGTTTATGCTTTACGGTTGGGGCTTGGCGCCCCAATCAAAATCGCGTCACGCTGCTGAAGTTGAAGTCTTCGACCACAAGGGGAGGCAGCAACATCTTTGTATTCGCTTCCGTGCTGCTCGCTTCTGCGAAAGCGCCGACATCAAGGATTCGACTGAACGCACCCATGGGGCTTTCATGAAACCGGAAGTTTCGGACGGCCGTATTGATCTCGCCCCCTTCCACTAGAAACGTACCGTCGCGGGTCATGCCCGTCAGGGTAAGATCTGTTGGATTGACGGTTCTGGTGTACCAGAAATTTGTCACCAAGATCCCTCGCGGGGTCTTCTTGATGAGATCCTCCACTTTGCCGGACCCGCTATGCGCGGACAGGCACGGCGCATCGAGCGTGCAAATCCGCTCTACCTGATGCTGTTTTGCGGTGTATCGATCGTACATCAATTCGCTGAGCACCCCATCTTTGATCCAAGCGCAGTCATTGGTCGGCAGGCCGTCGGAGGTAAATCGCGCGCCGAGGAGGTCAGAGTGACCAGGGCGGTTTTGCAGTGTCAGCCGCGCGTCCATGATGGCTTGCCCGAGTTTGCCGCTAAATGGGCTGTCACCCTTGTAATACGACTTGGCGTCCATCATCCAGATCATCGCGCTCAGCAATCCAGCGACCGCAGCAGGTTCAAGAATGACCGTATACCGACCTGCCGAGACTTCGTTGGGTCGGGAGGCGCGTTTGGCCTTCATAATTGCCAGGGCGGTGCGCTCCGGGACAGCGAGGTGGTCTATCGACCGGTGGGCGTTTGAAGCCCATCCCGTTGAATCCTCCCCTATCGCTGTTACACTGAAACGTCCCTCACTCCGCTGCTCATACCCAAAGAGACCGGTACTCGCGGCCACCCCCCTGGCGGACCGCGAAGTCGCGACAATCCCGGCGGCCGTCAGCCCCTCAGCGGCGCACAATTCGATTGCCACACGCGCGTCGGCCAGACGTCGTGGAGCTCCCGCTGCAACCGTTTCAGGACAGGGGCCGGGGACTTCAGGATATTGTTGCGGCCCAGGTGGAGGGAGGTACTCAGGATCGGCGGGGGCGGCACGTGCGACCCGTTCGGCCCTCTGAAGCGTTTCACGAAGCCCGCCGGCCGAAAGATCCGTGGTCGTCGCACTGCCATGCTGCTGGCCGTACGCCACACGGACCGCGGCCGTACTTCGCCGGGTCGCGAGATTCTGCACGACCTGGTTATTTGCAAACCGGGTCGTGCCCGATGAGACATCGGTCAGATACAGTGTTGTGTGCTCCCCCTTCGAGGCCTTTAAGATCAGCTCGGCGGCTCGACCAAATTCCGCTTGATCAATCAACGAGCCGCTCATTCCGCCTCGCCGCGGATCACGCTGATACCCCGAAACCGCGCATGAGCGGCCGGATGCGTCATCCACCCCGATTGTCCCGGCTGGCCTTTGCCGCATGTGATGAAGCCGTACCGCTGTCGGTAGGACGGTCCTGCGACGGCGTCACAGGAGCCCCAGAACTCAGGTGTAATCCCGTGATAGATCACGTCCCGCAACATATGGACCCGCTTGCCGTTCTCGATCAACCAGAAGGCATCTCCGCCAAATTGGAAATTATAGCGTTGCTGGTCGATGCTGAATGAACCATGTCCCTCTATGTAGATTCCACGCTGGATGTCCGCGATGATAGCTTCCGGACTCCCCGCGCCGGGTTGCAGTCCGATGTTCGCGATACGGACCATCGGTATACTTCCCCAGCCATCAGCGCGGTTGGAGCCCCGTGATCGTTCTTCCCCGATCTTGGGGGCCACTTCACGGTTCGTGCAGTAGTCGACAAAGATGCCCTCGCGAATGATGTCCCACTTCTGACAGGCGACTCCATCGTCATCGTACCCGGTGGCAGCCAAGGTCTCGGGCTCGGTGTTATCCGCCACCATGGTCACATGCGGCGAACCATAGCGAAACCAACCACGCTTGTCTGGCGTGAGAAAGCTCGTGCCGGCATAATTGGCCTCGTATCCCAAAGCACGGTCAAGCTCGCTCGGATGGCCGCATGACTCGTGAATTGTCAGGGACAGATGTTCCGGATCCAGCATGAGATCGTATTGGCCTGCATCCACCGCCGGCGCCAGAACTTTCTCTCTGGCCTCGGCCGCTACTCGGGGCGCTTCACGAAGAAAGCCCGCTTCCTGAATCGCTTCATACCCTGCGCGGCGGTGCGGACTGTTAAAGCTGCGCGTTGCGAAGCGCCCCTCATGCATCGCCGTGGCTTCGCACCCCCCCTGCACCGCAAGGAGGTCAAAGTGGATGCGGGCGCCCTCGGTGGATGCAAAGAATTTGCGATCACGGCAAGACCATATGCTCGCGCGGCTCCTGGAAATACCGGATTGGCGATGGAGAAGTTCCATTGTTTCCAAGAGCAACCGTGTTTTTTCTTGGAGCGGAACGGTGAACGGATCGAGACGATAGGGAATTGACATCGAGTCTACATGGACGGGCTCCGGTGCAAGTCGAACCGGCTCGCGCGTCAGTGTCGCTGATCCCTTCGCAATTTCAAGGGCCAGGTCGGCGACCAGCGGGACCTCTTCAGGCGAGATCACAGAGCTTGCCGCGAATCCCCAGGCGCCCCGATAGAGCACTCGCACGCCAAAGCCGACGTCCTGGCTGTCGTGCAATTGCGCGATGCGCTGATCCTCCCCCCTGACGATCTCGGAGGTGCTATGGAGGAAGCGGACATCTCCGTACTCTGCGCCGGCCCCCTTGATGCGGTAAAGCGCAGTTTCAGCAAGCTCCTGCCAATCAACGCGGCTCATAGCACCACGGCAAGAAGGATGGCCAGAACCACGGCGAGAGCCGCGACAAATATGAGAACCGTGGTTCGCAGGTGTGGCCACGCTGGGACCCGGGCGATGCAGCTGACTGACGGCCCCGGGATGTCCTTTATTCGATCCCAGAGTCCCAATATCGTGACGCCGATCCCGTCCCCGTGCCGGAACGGGATACCTCGAAGCATGATTCGCCGCGCCGTGGAGTCGTACGAGACGGCACCCTCACTGAGGATGTGGCTTCCACCGTTAATCGTGACCAGGTAATTTTTAGGATTTTCCGCCTTGGTCTTATCGACTGCGTCCGAGAGAGTCAAAACCAATGTTGAACCACGTAGATCAACCGCGGAGATCTTCGAGGCCTTAGACGGAATTGAGGCGTGCTCAGCGCCGGCAAGGCGGCCACTCATTGCTGTGTGGGACGGATAGGTAGGGTTCGGGCGCTCCGGGTGAAGAATAACTGCGGGATCAATGCCGGAGTTCATAGAGCTTGCTGAATCAGGTTTGGCGCGGTATCGTACAGATATCGAGAACAAGGAGCCAGAACAGGATGAAGGAACGACCCACATGTGCAGTGGTCCTCGTGGGCCATGGGGGAATCCCCACCGACTATCCAAGAGAACCACTGACTACACTCAAGACCCTGGAGGGCAAGCGCCGTGCAACGGGCAGTGACCCTACACCAGAGGAAATTGCCCTTGACCACAGCCTCAGGCAATGGCCGCGCACGCCGGAGAACGATCCCTACCAAGCCGGCCTCGAAGCGCTTGCGGCGGAGCTAAAGCCTGCTTTTAACGGGGAACTTTTCGCGATTGCATACAATGAATTTTGCGCCCCGACTGTGGAAGAAGCCGTGGAGACATTGATCGCGGCGGGGGCTCGACAGATCCGTGTAGTCCCCTCAATGTTCACGCCAGGGGGATCCCATTCGGAACGGGAGATTCCTGAGACGCTTGCACGTCTACGAAACAAGCATCCTGAGATTGATTTACGTTACGCGTGGCCATTCGATTTGAAGCAGGTTGCCTCGATGCTGGCGGCACAACTAAGCCGTTTTTGAATGTTTCTGCACGTCGGCACTCATACCCCGATTCCTCGAAGTCGGTCAAGAACTGGTTTCGGATCCCAGGGCTCGAACTTGCGGGGTGGGAACAATCAACCGTCGCAACTTCATGCCGATCTGATCAGCCGCCCCGGAGAATGCTGCCGTGCCAAGAGCCCTATACGGATCTCCCGTCACTACCGTAAACGGACCCGCGAACGTGAAGGTTCGATAATAGAGACGCGGATACGAGAACGTGTTGTAGAGATATGATTGCGCAAGGACATAATCATCTTGGCCAGTGTCCCCCGCCAGCACCCGTCCTGTGGCGAGGTCGACGAGCGCCGCGTCCATGCGGGCAAAGAGTTGATCCTCGGCTCCCCCGAACCGGGCCTTACGAGCCTCCTCGGAGGTAGGCACAGCGACAATAATCTTCGAAAGAGTGGAATCGGTTGCGCTCAGGCGCAGGCGCTCCAGACTGAGGGCTGCATGCCCGGCTGCCGGAATGATAAACGCAGGGAACACTCGTCCTACCTTAATAAGCGGAGACTCTTCTAATTCCTTCTGGATCCGCTGCGCCATTCCTTCGAAGACTGCGAGCGAAGGCGTCGTGGGCTTGCCCAGTTCTACTTCAGGCAGGGCAATTACTAAGCCAACAGCGAGGGGTAACACAATGTGT
>JBBRRL010000150.1:0-6124 GCA_038200775.1 Nitrospirales bacterium | reverse complement strand
TCGGCCAGCAGGGCCGGATCGTTGGGACTGTGCCGCAGAGCACGGTCGTAGGCTTGAAGCGCTGGGCCCCACCGGCCCAAGGACGCCGACACAAGCCCCAGGTTACGTGCAATCCATGGCGCGTCCGGCATCAGGGTGGCGGCAGTTTCATAATGAAACAGCGCCAGGTTAAGCAGTTCCACATCCTCTTGGAGCACCATCGCGATTGTATGGAGCAGATGCCCTGTGGCAAATGCTTGATTCGCATCCGTATTGGGATCCGAGCCAGCTTTTATGGCCGACTTCATCGGGGGTACAGCAACTGGCAATAGACGATTGGTAGTGAGCCATCCCCGAATAACCGAAGCGGGGATTGAGTAGCCAATCCCAGATTTCATGATCACCGTTCCAATAGAGGTTCCGCTTCGATCTTTTGCCCGCTCCAGATAAGGCACGGTATGGACAACCATTCCGTGAACTTCCTGGGACTCCAGCCCCACCAGGGGCCCTCCGCTATTGCCGAAATTGAAGTTTCCCGTGGTTTGAATGAAAGGAGTTTGCCGCCCCTTCGTCCGCGACCGTCCGGCGCTAAGGCCGTTCGCATGGCCGGAGACGACCGTGGGATGCAAGACAAAGCCCATCTGTAAGATATCCGTTACGCGCGGGTATCCTACGGCAATCACAGCTTCTCCCTCTTCAGGAGGATGCTTGGCGAGAGTAAGAAAGACCCCGGTATCCTTTAAGGGAATCCGAAGCGCCGCCAAGTCGGCATCCTCATCTACCGCCAAGACTTGAGGGGCTGGGAAGACCTGCCGATCCTGGACATAGACGAAGAGCCGCGTGTGCTCCTCCAAGACATGCGCGTTTGTAATCAGCAGACCATTTTGATCTACAAAAAAACCGCTGCCGAGCGAAATGCTGTGCGTCGCATCATTGATCGCGACAATCAGGGCCGTAGCGGCTTTTGCTTGACGATATACTTCGCCCTGAGTACTGGCGTTAGCACTTGTGCAGAGAGTTATAAGGAGCAGAAACATAGGAAACAAGGCGAGCATACTTTAGATGGGTATTCTATCATACCTCCTTGTAGATGCAAGCTTTTTCTTGCACGATGTTCTGCTCACAGGTCGCCCTAAAAAGGATAATATCTTGACAAAATAGTCAACGAGCGGGTACCCTAAACCTTCCTGAAAAGCGGCGCGTGTCACCTCACCTAGAGTAGAGTAAAGTCGGTCGTGATGCTTCCTACTCCACGTCTTCTACTTTATCCATCAGATGTTGAGTTGGCATTGTCCTTGCGGTGAAAAGGGCTGTAGTCTGTCGGAATGATCGAGGTCACAAGGCTGTGATCTCCTACTTGATAACTTCTAGTAAGGAGGATGGGCGATGAAGAAGGTAAGTATATTGTCAGTGGTTGCTTTTGGGGCGCTAGCGTTAGTTACTGCTCCAATGTCGGCGTGGGCGGGTGGAACGGTAAGTGGCAAGGTCTCATTTACGGGTAAAGCCCCGGCTCCTAAGGAGTTCCTGTTTTCCAAGTTTCCCAATCCGAAGTTCTGTGTCAAGAATCCTAATAAGGATGCGAAGGGTGAGAAGCGGTTGCTCAAAGAAGTAGAAGTAGGCAAAGACGGGGGACTCAAAGGTGCCGTGGTGGCCATCCAGGGCATCACCGATGAGAAGTTCGTCGCGGAATTCAAGGGAGAGGATGTTCAGGCTGAGCTCTGTGAGTTTAAGCCGTACACGACCGTCGTCACTGCGGACCAGAAGTCATTTCGGGTCATGAACAATGATGCCGACGCGGATGACCCTAAGTCGGTCAAAGGCGTGCTTCATAATCCCCACTCCTTTGAAGCCATGGGCGCAAGCTCGACGACGATTTTCAACATCGCATTACCAGAGAAGGGCAAAGGCCTCGATAAGCCAATCAAGCTCCGCAAGGCTGCTCAAGGTTCCGTGCTGCGAATGCAGTGCGATCAACATGAGTTCATGCAGACCTGGGGCCTGCCGATCACCAATCCCTACTATGCCGTGGTGGGTGAGGATGGCAAGTTCGAGCTGAAGGACGTCCCGGCAGGTAAGTACAAGCTGGTGGCCTGGCATCCGGCTTTGAATAAAGCCAAGGTGATGGAACAGGAGATCGAGGTGAAGGACGGCGCTGACGCGAGCGCGAAGTTCGAGTTTAAGCCATAGCCTTTCTCGAGAGCCTTTAAAGGCGGCGAGGCCTGTGCTTCGCTGCCTTTTTTTTGCCTTCAACCGTCCCCGGCATCCTTGCCTTCATCCAGACCATTAACATAGAATCCTTTTTTTGCACGAGGCAATCCCTTGGCACGCAGCCTTTCTCTCGCTGAGATTTTTCAGCTGGGGTATTACTGGGAATGTAAGGTGCTCTTGACCGCCGTCAAGCTCGACCTTTTCGGCGTGGTCGCCGGCGCATCGAAAACGCCTGCTGACGTGGCACACCGACTCCATTCTGATACCCGGGCGACGGAAGTGCTCATGAATGCACTGGTCTCGATCGGACTTCTGCGAAAGAATGGCGAACGGTATCAAAACGCCGAGGAGGCGGGGCAATACCTGGTCAGGGATAGTCCCGCCTACGCGGGGCATCTTCTCTTGCTTCAGGATGCGGAATGGGAAAACTGGGGAAGACTCGAAAACACCATCCATACCGGCGTGCCCCCGGTGAAGGGCCATTTGTTTCGTTCCGATCCCCGGCTAGCCGAAAATGTGCTTCTCGTGTTACACCGTGTCGCGCTCCAACATGCGCCTACACTGGCGCGACAGCTCGACCTCAGTGGCTGCCGCACGCTTCTCGACCTCGGTGGCGGGGCCGGCACACATGCGATGGCATTCTGTCAGGCCTATCCAATCCTTCGGGCCATAATCTATGATCTTCCGGAAACGCTCGTGACGACGGCGCGGCTCGTCAAGGATGCAGGGCTGGAGGACCGCATTACACTTCATGCCGGAGATTTCAACACCGATCCGCTCGGCGGCCCGTATGACGCGGTTCTCATGTCCGACATTCTTCATTACCAAGAGCCGGAAGCGAATGCCGGGCTCGTCCGGAAGGTCTACGACGTATTGCGGCCGTCAGGGCGCCTCATCATCAAAGACCGATTTTTAGATGACGATCGAACTGCACCTGCCTGGACCGCCGTTTTTGCAGTGCACCTGATGGTCAACACGGAAAAAGGCCGCTGTTACACCCTGAAAGAAACTTCGCAGTGGCTGGAGACGGCAGGCTTTGCAAAGATTCAGGAAATCGAGCGAACCTCAATTGTTGAAGGCCTGAAGTGAAGGAGTTTTTGTCCCAACGCGGATTCCTTGGCACCGCGGCGACATTGGGCGGCGACTTAAGCCAACTCATGGCGATGCTGTTTACAGCGCTTTTTATCGTTGGCTGGGTACAGGCGCGAAAAAATCTAGGCAATGCCCACCATTGGCTGGTGCTGGGGGGAATGGTGGCGATGCTCAGCTTCTTCACCAGCTATTACCTGTTTCGACAGCTCGGTGTGTTGGCCTTCGAAGGTCGGACCGGCTTCAGCGGATCGGACTTTATGTACTACCGCGTGTTTATTCCCCTGCTGACATTTCACATCACGCTCGTGATTGTGGGCCTCGTGATGGCCCTGTACATGATTGTTCTCGGTTTTCGGACACAGCAGTTCGTAGGAGACCGACGCGAATTGCGCCCGGGGCTTTTAAAGGTCCGCCGCGCGAAACTCGCGAAGATTTTTGGCATCAGCGCTGCCGTCCTGCTCGGGTTGTATGCCGTTTTGGGAACGAGGTTTGGAACCGACTTCTCCGTACGGAGACTGATCGTGTATCTTTCAGGACTGCTGCTGCTGGCTTTCGTGTTGGCAATCGAAAAAGTGTTCGAGAAGATCTGGCCCGACGGCAGCCGGCGGCATCGGGCGCTCGGTCGATTCACGATGGTGGTGTATTGCATTTTATTCGTGACGGGAACGACGACCTATACAATGTTATACATTCTCTATCCAGGCAAAATCGGATGATTGCGGCATGTTGTTGCGGGGCCTCAATGCAAGCCGAGGCGCTGGAAGAGGTCTCCCCCCTGTTGTGCCATGTTCGTCTGGCCTGCAGCGCATGTGCCAACTGGGTGAAACTTTCCGGGCGTCTGGATCATGTCGAGCCAATAGTGACTTCGCTCCTGTGGTCGAACGAGGCTTACCACGAAGTCGATCGCTTGCCGCCGTACATCAGTCTTCTTGTGAAACAGGAGACAGAGAACTACGCCCAGAAAGAAGGACGTCGGCTCATTACGCTTGCCGTCTTTCGGGAATCGCGGAATCGGGGCAAAGTCTCTTGGACACCGATCGCAGAGGGCCGGCTTGAGAAGGTCCCAGCGCCGATCAGGTCCATGGCGAAGGTCGAGATCGAACGCATGGCCATCGATCGCGGACTCTGTGAGGTCACCGAAAATCTAATGAACGAGGCGAAGGCTAAGTTTCTCGGAATGAGGGGCTGAGGCGGATGCTCCACCGGATCGGCATGAGAGTCCTTCCGGCGCTCGCGTTAAGCGTAACGGAGGCCAACTTTCGCAAACGCAAGCGCATTCTGATGCTGTTTCCTGGGCTGGTGGCATTCGTGCTCTATCGAGGACTGTCTTTCATGGGTTGGCATGACGATATCGTCGCGCTTCTTATCAGCAGCGGGCTGTTCTCTACCTTGGTCGCTCTCGCCGCATACCGATATGGGCGCGAACTGCCGTGGGGTGAGTTGATACGCGAAGAGGGAAGCGGCCTGCTGTGGGTCGGGCTTCGTTTTGGTTTTCTCTATGCGGTGCAATTGACGCTCATGGTCCTGGCGATCTTGAAATTGGTTTTTTATAACTATGCGGATCATCCTGCCGGACCCGCGATGATGGCATTAATCATTGCCTCCACCTCTGTGGGGCGAGATGCCTTTGAATTCGGCCATCTCCGTCTACTGCGAGAGAAGGGTTGGCTATCAATTGGATGGCCCGATACGAAACGCTTTTGGGCGTATCTTGCTGACCGTCCCGGGCAATGGTCTGTGCCGGTGGCGGTCGGTGCAGTGGCTGCTGGATTCGTGTATGGAGGATTGGCGCTCGCCTTCCCACAAGCGCAGACAGATCTCGTTCATTTGCTGATCATTGGGTTTGTAGCGGGGATTGCTGGGACACTTGCGTATGTGAAAGGACTTCAACCGGCCGTCGCCATGTGGGACAGTCTCTCAGGTTATCCCTGGAGCGAGCTGACGCGATTCTTTCTATGGCCGGGCGTTGCCTTTGGTTTCACCTATGATTTGATTTTCCTGGGAATCGCCAACTACCTCCTGCTTGTGCCGAACCCCCCATTGCTCTGGCGAGTCCTTATGGCCGCTTCGACGGCCGGCCTCATAAGCCTCTCCTGTTATTATCTGGGGTGGTGTCGGTGGCAGGAAGAGAAACTCCGTACTGCCATTTCGCCTGCTGTATTACGCTGTCCGTTTGTTCTCGGCATCTTAAGCTCCAGGAAAGTCTGACATGAGCCGTTTCAATACCAGATGTTTCCGGTTGTTGCTGTATGCATCGTTCGTGATGAGCGGAATGGAGGTCGCGGCCGCAGCACCTTACGGCGGACTTCCGGAGCTTGAGGCCCAGGAGGGCGTGGCCAGCGCTCCTGGAACGGATGTGTACTACCGGACGTCCGGTGGCGCAAGCAGTGAAGCAGCCCCCAACTCCTCCTCTGCCGACTATCCGCGATATGGGAATCTTAACAGCAGGCTGGCGATCTGGGTTGTCACACAGCAACATACCTATTTCGGGGGCTTCCTGCTGGCGTTACCCATTTTCTGCCTGATCATTGAAGTGATGGGACTCATGTCTCGGGACCCCGTCGCGGCAGCCCGTTACGATCGACTCGCCCGCGATTTTCTCCGGATCAGCTTACTCGCATTTTCTATTTCCTCCATCCTGGGGGTCACGCTCGTCCTGTCTCTTGTCGCTTTCTACCCTGCGTTCTTTCGCTATATCTCCGGAGTCTTCAAAGGGATGATGTGGATCTATGCGATCGTGTTTCTGATGGAGAGCGCGACGCTTTTTTTCTACTACTATTCCTGGGACCGAATGCGGACTGGGGCGAGAAAATGGCTCCATGCTTCAGTGGGCGTGGTCCTGAAT
>JBBRRL010000149.1:0-6166 GCA_038200775.1 Nitrospirales bacterium | reverse complement strand
GACCGACAGTCTATTATACAGGATCGCACTCATTCCTCCTCCAGAGCATTCACGGATGGTACACTCTGGATATGACCAATCTTGAAGAAAGGCTGACCTTTACAGACAAAGCCGGGAATCAGATCGCCGGAGTTCTCGCGACCCCGGCCGGCGAGGCTTCCCGCCTTGCGGTGCTCTGCCATGGCTTCCTGTCCAATAAGAATAGCGCTACCAATAAGGCCCTGACGGCCATGTTGATTCCGCTGGGGATTGCGACCTTGCGCTTTGATTTTCTTGGGCATGGCGATAGCGACGGTCCATTTGAGCGACTCACCGTAGGCGCTGCAGTACAACAGACGCTTGCGGCAATCATGGTAGGTAGCTCGCGCGGATATCGGGACGTGGCCTTGGTGGGATCAAGCTTTGGCGGACTCGTTGCGATTCTCGCCGCGGCGGAACACGGTGACCATTACACCCACCCACCCAGGAATCATTTCGACCCGTTGCGTATGGAAGGCAACGGGTGCCCCGGACAGATTCCTCTTCCCCTGGCTTGTCTGGCGCTGAAATGCCCGGTTTCCGACTTTCCTCAGATGCTCCGAGATGAGCTGGGCGCGGAGGGAATCCGGCAGTGGGAGGCGACCGATACGATTCCAAATTTCGCGCAGGGATTCGCCAGGATCCGGCTCCCCTTTTCATTCTACGAGGACTGTGCTCATCACCCTGGGTATCCGGCGGCCACGGCTGTGAAGATTCCCACTCTCATTGTGCACGGTGAAGCCGACGAATATGTCCCGGTCGCGCACAGTCTACGCTTGCAGCAGGCCTTCGGAGGCAAGGCTTCCTGTGTGGTTCTTCCCGATGCGGATCATCACTTCTCAAACCCGATGCATTTCCGCCAAATGGTCACTCATCTGGGATCCTGGGTAGCAGACCATCTGGGCAGGCATGTTGGCGATTGACGTGCTTTTGGTCTATCTATAGAGCCAAACAAACTCCGTGGTGACGAGGAGATTATTGATGCCATGGGCAAGAATTGCGGGCCACAGGCTCCGAGTCTTTTCGTACGCGACCGCCCAAATAATGCCGCTCCAAAACACTGCCGCGAACCCAATCGCGCCATATCCATGCACCAAACCAAATGTCGACCCGCTCAGAAGCGCCGCCGGAGCCACGCTCATTTTCGTCCTCAGGGTGCCATAGAGGATCCCACGAAAGGCAATCTCTTCGACCACCGGCGCCCACACGGTGCTATCGAACGCCGTCCCTAACACCATCCACCACGGTCCCCATAGCACCTCTTCCAACAAGCCGTCCGTCCAGCCGGTCTTGAGATGAAAACTCGAGACAATGAGAGCGATCGTTAGCTCTCCTAGAAGAGACAGAGCGACTAAAACGACCGTGGCTTTGGCCAAGAATGCAAGATCCGGAAGCGATCGTAAGCCGAACACAGTCCCAAGCGAAAGGCCCCGGGAGGTCAGATATCTCATTGTCAGCCACAGGATCGGGAGACCGCCCAGAAGGCTGACCATGCCGGCAAGCGGGTTGGGATCAGGCAGCAGAAACGTCGCCCCGCTGATAACAAGAAATCCCAGCGCTCCGCGGATGAAGATGGCGTAGCCGTCATACAGCTCCCATGGAGGCGGCAGCCAAGCTGGTCCGACCGGCGCGGGCAAGGGACGGGCAAACATGAGGACAAAGAGGGTGCCCCCACCGATGAGAATCAGCAACTCGACAATGGCCAACGTCCGTTGTTTCGACAAAAAAGCAGCCCCGCGAGCGGCAATAGCCCCTTGGGCTTCGACCGCAGCAGCCTGGTCGCCCACACCATCTGCAATACGGGCTGTGAGGACATCGGCGAACCAGTTCTCAGAAAGATCGTCCTTGATCTCGGCGAGATATCGTTCGCTGAGGATCGGATCGGCAGGAGATTGGAGGTAAGCAGCCCGTATCCATTCCAACATCCCCGCCATTACTTCTCCTTGGTACTGCCAGGGAATAATAGCGGCACTCACTCGATCAGCCTGACCGGTTTCGGCCAGCAAGATCACCCGATGCAGCTGGGACTCTGGCGATTGCACCGTAAGGCCGTCATACCATCTGATCGCCTGCGCCAGGCTGTCTTCATCACCTCCCAGGAACCCATAGAGGGCTCGCTCCCATGAGGACGCCCGTTCAAGTGCCTGTCGCATATCCAGCTCACGGCTTACCAACCGCTCTAGGTCTTCCTCGGGACGCTCTAATGAGCTATGGGGCGCAACGGGAGAATAGGTCACGTGCCCAACAAATATCGCCACTAGGATCGTCGAGAGGATAGTACCCACGACTGACAACCGCGATGGCGCCCGGGAAGGTCCCGGAACTTCCGGATCCTGCACTGAGAGATGCTCCAGATCTGGTGAAATCGCTGTTGTAACGCCGTCGGAAGGTTGAAGGGACATACAGACTTGGAGTATAGCAGGCTCCCCGAGATTTCTCTCATTTGAGGCCGGCTTGGAATAGCTGCTACCGAAGGCTATAATACCGCGCTTTGTTGCAAAAAGGCTCGGCCATGTCAAACACAGTTGGCGAGTTAGCCCTCCCCTTGAGACTACTGTTGGGTCCAGGGCCAAGTATGGTCCATCCCAGGGTGCTCCGAGCGATGAGCGCGCCGTTGCTTGGGCATCTTGACCCGCTGTTTCTGGACGTCATGACCGACGTTCAAGCGCAACTGCGTGACGTGTTCCGTACGTCAAACACCTTTACGATTGCAATCTCCGGCACTGGCTCGGCCGGAATGGAGGCCGCCCTCATTAGCCTGGTCGAACCCGGCGATGCTGTGATCGTAGGCATCAACGGCGTATTCGGCGGCCGGATGGCCAATATCGTGGAACGATGCGGCGGAAGACCAATCCCTCTTGCAGTCACCTGGGGCCAGGTCTTCGATCCGCAGCTACTGGAAGATACCTTGCGTCGCGAGGGCCCTGTCAAGGCGGTCGCTTTAGTGCATGCCGAGACGTCCACCGGGGCGCATCAGCCCATAGAGGGCATCGGCGCCCTCTGTCATCGATATGGCGCGCTGTTCGTGCTCGATACCGTCACATCCCTGGCAGGGGTTCCGGTATCAGTGGACGATTGGGAGATCGATGTCTGCTTCAGCGGAACGCAAAAGTGTTTAAGCTGCCCGCCAGGACTCTCGCCGCTGACTCTGAGCCCCCGCGCCTGGGACGCCCTTAAGACCAGAAAACATCGCATGCAGAGTTGGTATCTCGATTTGTCGTTAATCTCGGACTACTGGTCAGAAGGCAAGCGCATCTATCATCACACCGCGCCGATCAGCATGGTGTACGCCCTCCGGGAGGCGTTGCGTCTGGTGATCGAGGAAGGCCTTGAGGCGCGTTTTGCCCGGCACCGTAGAAACAGCGCCGCGCTCATGGCCGGCCTTGAAACCTTCAGCTGTACGGCCATCGCCCCCGATGGACATCGCCTCCCTACGCTAAACTGCCTGACAGTGCCGGCCGGCCTGGACGAGTCGCTCATCCGCAAGACATTACTTGCAGAATTCGGCATCGAGATAGGCGGCGGGTTGGGGCCTCTCGCTGGAAAAGTCTGGCGCATCGGACTCATGGGAGAATCCTCCCGTCAGGAACACGTCATGGCCTTGTTGTCAGCTCTTGAACAGGTGATCGCCCGGCAGAGCGGAAGAAAAACCACGGGCGCCGCGTTGACAGCCGCAGTTCAATCGTATGCGACTTTTTCGTAACGGAGAAAACCTTCGACGCATGACCATGGAGACCCAGAAGAATATTTCGACGAGGCAGCCGCGGCCCCCGTACACATGGCTACCGCTTCTGATTATCCTGATGGCGGGGATCACGCTCACCGTCGGGATCATCGCGCTGCACGTCCTTGAAGTGCGCCTGATCGCAGCAAAAGGCGAAACTCTGGCCCTGGCGGCAGCCGACATTGGCGCGAAGCTCGATCTCTTGCTCTATGAACGCTACGCCGACGTTCAAGTTCTTTCAGACCTTCCTGTCTTCAAGCTCGACAATCCCGCTGGACAGAATACAGTACTCCATTCATTTAAGCGGAGTTCGCCGATGTACCGCTGGTTAGGCGCAACCGATGCAAGGGGGCAAATCATCGCCAGTACCGATCCTAATCTCATTGGCCAGTTACAGAGTACCGAGGAATGGTTTCAGGCTGTGCGGGATCGACACGCGCTCCATATCCAGGAAGCCCAACCCTCCAAAGACGCCAGTAGGTTGTGGACAGTGGGATTTACGGCCCCGGTTCTTGATTCAAACGGCGCATTTCTGGGTGTGGTGTCCACCCATGTCGGACTCCCGGCGCTCGAGGATCTGTTCAGCCGGACCATTCGTGATTTTCAGCGACAGCAAGGCTCCTCGGATCCAATCGAATACATATTTCTCACCCGCAACGGAGACATAATCAGCGATTCGAATTCGAACCAGTCGGTCCAACTCAATCTGAAACGGCTAGCGGTACCATCAGCCCTATTGATCGACTCTGCTCAGCCGGGCTACATCGAGGAGCGTCATGAACAACGACCCGTGTCGCTCGTGAGCGGTTACGCGCAAACACGGGGATATCAAAATTTCAACGGACTCCATTGGGGTATCCTTGTTCGTATCGACCGCGACGCCATTGTCTCCCCGATCCGCCGCACCCTTGGAATGCTCGGGATTGCAGGTATTGTTATCGTCCTTCCGCTCTTGGGATTTTTGTTTTGGACAACGGCGCGTTTGCGGGCGGAATGTAAGCAGTCACAGGAGGATTGCGCGCGAGCCACGATGGCGGAGTCCGCGCTGCAGCTTCGTGACCGGGCCATTGCAGCCAGCAGCAGCGGTATTTTCATCACTGACCCCAACCAACCCGGAAGCCCCATCATCTTCGCGAATTCTGCCTTTGAACAGCTCACAGGGTATGCGATGACGGACATCCTGGGATACTCGTATCGGTTTTTACAGGGTCCGGATACAGATCCGAATACATTCGTGGCCATTCGGCAGGCTCTCCGTGAAAAACGCGAATGCCGGGTAGTGATGAAAAACTATGACAGCGATGAAACCGTGCGCTGGAACAATGTGATGATAGCGCCCATTCACGATGCCAAGGGGGAGGTCACCCATTTTGTCGGCGTCCTGACCGACATTACCGAGCAAAAACACGCCGAAGAGGCTCTTCGCGATAGCGAGGCGCGCCTGATCCAATTCCTCCATGGACTTCCGGTTGCAGTGTTTGTCATCGAGCCAACCGGAAAGCCTTGCTACGCGAATCTCGCCGCGGAACGCCTCCTCGGCCAGGGAATCTCGGAGGCCACCAGGGTGAATCAATTAGCCTGGGTTTATCGTGCTTACATCGCGGGATCCGATCAGGAATACCCCTACGACCGCATGCCAATTGTACGTGCCCTGGCCGGCGAATCTCTGACGGTAGAGGACATGGAGATCCGCCGGGAGGGTATGACGATTCCGCTAGAGGTCTCCGCCCGGCCGATTTTCAATGCGGCGGGAAGAATTATCTATGCCGTGGCCGCGTTCACGGACATCACCGAGCGAAAGCGCGCGGATCGGCGCCTCGAAAAAATCAACGATTGCTTTTTATGCTTCGGAGCGGACCCAGGTGAGAATATCAATCGGCTTACGGCCCTCTGCGGTGAACTGCTGAATGCCACGTGCGCGCTCTACAACCGCCTGGAGGGCGATCTCCTTATTTCGGTTGGACAGTGGCAGGTGCCGCCCGGCTTTATTCCGACGGCCCACGCGAAGGGACATATTTGCTACGACCTGATTCGAAGCGGCGGCGATCAGATCCTCCTTGCACGTCACCTCATGCAAAGCGCGTACAGAGACACCGACCCGCACGTTCTACCCTATGAACTGCAAACGTACATCGGCAAAGCCGTCAAGTGCGACGGCCAGGCAATCGGCTCACTCTGTGTGGTGTATCAGTGCGACGTCGTCCCCGACGAAGCCGATAAAAAATTGATCAGCATCATCGCGTCGGCAATCGGCATCGAAGAGGAGCGCAGGAAGGCCGACGACGTGTTGCAACACCTGCGGGTTCAAAACGAACTCATCTTAAACTCGGCGGGGGAAGGTATTTATGGCCTGAATCGCAACGGCAAAACAACGTTTGTGAATCCCGCCGCTGCGAAAATGCTTGGATGGGAGGTTCATGAGCT
>JBBRRL010000148.1:0-6252 GCA_038200775.1 Nitrospirales bacterium | reverse complement strand
GGCAGCAAGAGCCGCGACGTGCTGGCGGCGGGCCAGGTCGCCTTCGCGCTCGGCGATTCGACCCATCCGCTGCAGCTCACCAATCGGGGCAAGCCCTCGCGCATCCTGATGGCGACCGACAACCGCTGCTCCTACGCCAATATCGTGGTGCGCAACAATGATCTCGGAGGGCAGGTGCGGGAAATCTACGACGGACGCGGCTAGTCTCATTGAAAGCCCGGCGGCCTATCCGTGCGATTCCTGCCATGCGGTCACCACCCTGTGGATCTGCACTGAGTGCGTGACTCGTTGCCAAAGCCTCGTACAGCAAGGCGTGCGCGCCGAGGGTTTGTCCAAGCCGCCTTCTTTTAAGCTCCTGAACCCGCCGGCAATCAAGCGAATCCTTGATGACTATGTAATCGGCCAGGACAAGGCGAAAAAGGTTCTTTCTGTCGCGGTGCATAATCACTACCGGCGCCTTCAAAGCAATGCTCGCGGCGGCGACGTAGAATTACAAAAAGGAAACGTTTTCCTGATTGGCCCGACGGGGACCGGAAAGACCCTTTTGTGCCAAACGCTCGCACGAATCCTGGAGGTGCCGTTTGCCATCGCGGATGCCACGACGCTGACGGAGGCTGGCTATGTCGGGGAGGATGTGGAAAACGTCGTCCTCAAGCTTTTGCAGGCCGCTGATTTCGATGTCGCTCGAGCGCAGACCGGGATCATATACATCGATGAGATTGATAAAATCAGTCGAAAGTCGGAATCCGCTTCGATTACCCGCGATGTTTCCGGAGAAGGCGTACAGCAGGCGCTCTTGAAACTCGTCGAGGGAACGAGCTGCAGTGTCCCGCCGAAAGGCGGCCGCAAGCATCCCGAACAGGACCTAATCAAGATCGATACAGCCAGTATCCTCTTCATTTGCGGCGGCGCATTTGTGGGTCTCGATAATATTGTGCGTAGACGGACAAGGGAGCGTTCGATGGGTTTTGGGGCCGATGTGAGGCCCCAAAACGATGGGAATCTGGGGGAGTTACTTGCCCAAGTGCAGCCCGAGGATCTTGTCCGTTTCGGGCTCATCCCAGAGTTCGTCGGCCGCTTTCCGGTGCTCGCCGCGCTGTCGGAATTGGACGCACCCGACCTTGTACGTATTCTCACGGAGCCCAGAAACGCGCTGTTCAAACAATATCAGACCATGTTTGCGTTGGAAGGCGTCGATCTCATCTTTACCGATCAGGCTGTACACGCGGTGGCCAGACGCGCGGTCAGTCTACGAACTGGGGCGCGCGCGCTCCGCGCGATCATGGAGGACGTCATGCTGGACCTGATGTACGAGGTCCCGGCCAACGCCCAGATACGAACGGTGACGATCACAGAGGACGTGATTGAAGGGCGCAGCGCCCCGGAGATCCTGACCGGTTAGGTTGGATCGAGGCACAGTGTCACAAAGCAGCGTCAATGTGTTGATCGTCGAAGATGAACCAAGGCTGGCGCGGGCGATTGCCTTGTACCTCGGCCCCCGAGGATACGCTGTACGCACAGCAGCAAATGGCGCGGAAGCCCTCGAGTCCGTTGCTCAGGGCAGCCCCGATGTTATCGTCGCGGACATCATGATGCCTGTCATGGATGGGTACACCTTATGTCGGCGCCTGCGCTCTGAGCCGGCATGCTGCACGATCCCATTCCTCTTTCTGACGGCCAAAGATGAAGATCTCGATCGTATCCATGGTCTGAAGATCGGTGCAGACGACTATCTCGCGAAGCCCTGCGATTTGGAGGAAATCCATATTCGGATCCAAGCAGTGCTGGCCCGCGTAGCTGCTGCTCGCCAGGTGCCAATGGATAACATCCGGATGTCGGGCCAGCTCGCGGAGGTAGATTTGATGGATTTGATCCAGGGGCTTGAGATGTACCAGCAGACGGGGGCGCTGATCCTCAAACATAACGGCGAGTCGGGGGTGTTATATTTTAAAGAGGGACGAATCGTAGGCGCGGAATTGGGCACTGATGATGGTCAAGAGCCTCTGTTTTCGTTGCTTGGCTGGAAGGCAGGCACCTATGTATTTGTTCCCGGCGTCGACAGTGAAGCCGTCCGTTTGACAGCCGGAATTGCCAATGTTTTAATGAGCCACGTTGATGATATAACATAATGTTATCATCGCCTTAAATACCCAAGTGGTGTATCCAAAATTTCCTTGACAAAAAAAAGATGCTCTAGTAGCATCCGTCCCCACTGAAGGTCTTACGAGTCTGTAATTTCGACGATAAAAGCTTAATATCAAGGAGGGAGCCAGCATGAAACGAGGTGTCATCATTGCTGCAGTCTTAGCTCTGTTTATAATCGGTGCTTGGCCGATGGATCAGGCGTCGGCCGAGACGTTGAAAGGTCGGATATGGTCGGCATGGGCGGAGAACCCTGATAATGAAGTGCTTTTTGGGATCCAATATTGGAACACCGGCGCCCCGGGCTCTGGAACGCCTGGCGGACGTACGTCCTCTACAACGACGGAAGCGCCGGATGGGTATGCGGCCGGCGGAGCGTGGGGATTCCAAGGAGGCCCTGAGAAGAATGCTCCTTATTCCGGTTGGTACCACGCGCAGAGCACTGTGCGCCTTGCGGTCAAAGACAAGGCGTTGATGGACCAGATGATGAAGGCAAATCAGGAACTCGTGAACATGGAGGTGAACGTCGAGGATGTCGGCGGTCGGCCAACCATTACGGGCTTCAAGGTACTCAAATAATTTATCCTTAAATTCTTCTCTACGAAGGAGGGAGTCTGATGAAGGCTTATTTCAAACTTCTGGCGATAAGCGGCGCGGTCCTGCTTACGGGCGCAGCCGGCATCGCCCTGGCGATTGAGGCTTTCTCGGAGCGGTTTGAGGAGGACTTCAGTACGCCCAAGACGATTTTGGCTCGCATCATCATCGTCGATCCGTACGAGGATGCCGTATGGGTGAACTGGACCTGGAAGGGTGTTCGAAATAGCGGAGAGATCGATCAGTTCTGGGGCAAGATGCTTCCGGGCAAGAATATGCGCGTCTATGCTTCCGGCAAGGACCTCGACCTCTTGAAGTCAAAGGCACGCCCAACCCCTGGGCCGGCGTCCGCTGAGAAAGTCGCACCCGGCACCAACGCCGATGTGGTGGAAATGGTTGTGCAGGAAGTCGAGCAGAACAAGCGCGTTGCGACGGCCGTGAAAGACGTCGATGATAAGCTTTGGGCGGGACTGATGCCGGTCGCGCAGGGATCGTCCCCCGGGCTTTCTCCGGTGGCTATGAAAGGCCAGCCTGGATTCCCGGAAATGAGGTCTGAATGCGGGAAGGGAACCCCGGTCCCGGCTGAAGTGCTGGGTGCGGAGCTGGCCGGCGGCAGCACGAAGATCGGTAAGACGAACGTTCGTTTTAAAGACTATAAAGGCTGCTGACGCCTCCCCTGTAGCTGACACATCATTGAAGGGCGGCAGGCTGCCAGGCCGCCGCCCTTTTTTTATTTCATTCATATCTCTTCCAATAAAATTTTCGTTTATTCAGGCTCCTCGTGTTGCAACCGCTCTTGTAATTCCGAAAGTTTGTTCAACGCTTCCAGCGGTGTCATCTTGAAGAGGTCCATCTGACGTACTTCATTCAGGATTGGATGTGCGGGAGGAAGGGTTGGATCAATGTCTGGAAGGTCGGACGGTCCATCCTCTGACGCCTTGTACTCGCTGGTCATGCCGCTTTCTAATCGGGCCAAGACCTCCTGGGCGCGCCCGATAATGCTGCGGGGAATGCCCGCCAGCCGAGCGACGTGCAGTCCATAGCTGCGATCGCTGCCGCCTTCAACGATCTTACGCAAGAAAAGGATCTCGTCGCCTCGCTCGAGAACCGCGACATTATAGTTTAGGATACCCGGATGGGTGCTCGCAAGCTCCGTCAGTTCATGATAATGAGTCGCAAAGAGCGTGCGCGCACCGATCCGTGCGGGATCAGCGAGGGCTTCGGACACGGACCAGGCAAGACTGAGGCCGTCAAAGGTGCTGGTCCCGCGGCCGATTTCATCCAAAAGAATGAGGCTTCGCGCGGTCGCATGATGAAGGATGTTGGCGGTCTCGGTCATTTCCACCATAAAGGTGCTGTGCCCCTCAAGCAAATTGTCGGAAGCCCCAACCCGCGTGAAGATGCGGTCGACGACCCCGATGACGGCGGCTTTGGCCGGAACAAAGGAGCCGATCTGGGCCAGTAACACGATTAACGCGGTCTGCCGTAGATAGGTGCTTTTCCCTGCCATGTTGGGGCCCGTGATGATCAGCAGACGATGGGTGGGTCCCCCGAGTTGGACGTCATTAGGGATATAGCCCCCCGGCAGGCCCTCTTGCTCGAGGACCGGATGGCGGCCATCCTTGATGAGAAGTCGATCGTCGCAAGTCAACTCCGGCCGGCAGTATCCGTGGTCCGCGGCCACCAGAGCCAGGGATACCACGACATCGATAGCGGCGAGAGCCTGCGCGAGCTTTTGAACGCGAGGCCCGGTTGTGGCTGCAGTCCGCCGGAGCGAATCAAAGACCTGGAATTCCAAGGTCCGAATGCGTTCTTCGGCTCCCAGGACTGTGTCTTCAAGGGTCTTGAGTTCCTCAGTCGTAAAACGCTCGGCATTGGCCAGGGTCTGTTTGCGAATGTAATGGCTTGGAACCCGTGCCAGGTTGGTGTTGGTGATCTCGATGTAATAGCCGAAGACCTGGTTGTAGCGGATTTTTAGTGACTCAATACGGGTTGTCTCACGCTCTCGGAGTTCAATTTTTGCGATCCATGCTTTCCCGTCCCGGCTGATCACTCGTAAGTCATCAAGGGCGGAATCATAGCCATCACGGATGAGCCCGCCTTCTTTCAGAGCTGGCGGTGCATCAGCCTGAATGGCCCGTTCAATGTTCGCCGCCAACTCCGCCAGATCCTCCCATCCCTCATGGTGACGCTTGAGAAAAGGCGCTGTGCAAGCTGCCAGTTGCTGATTGATAGGGGGAACAGAGTTGATAGAATCTTTGAGGGCCAACAGATCGCGCGCATTCGCCACGCCCAGGACAATTCGAGTCGTGAGGCGCTCCAAGTCCGCAACAGGTTTAAGACTCGTGCGAAGCCTGGTGCGCCGCTCGAAGTCGCCATGTAACTCAGCGACCGCTTCTTGGCGTTCCAGAACGGGACCGACCTCGGTCAGGGGATGTAAGACCCACGAGCGTAACAGCCGAGCGCCCATGGCCGTCATCGTTCGGTCGAGCGCGCTCAGCAGCGTTGCTTCGGGACGACTGTCGGTGGACCTTCGCACGAGTTCAAGGTTGCGTTGAGTGGCCCGATCGAGCGCCATGATCGGTCCTCCGCCTTGCATCGAGAGTTTCGTGACGTGTGATAAGGGCACCCCTGGTTGGGTGTCCTTGACGTATTTGAGCAGCGCGCCGGCGGCATTGACGACAAGGGACTTCTCATCGCATCCGAATCCCGACAAAGACGCCGCTTTAAATTGCTCCAACAGCAGAGTCCTGCAACACTCGCGATCGAACATCGTCGAGTCGGCTGACGTGATGGCAGGGGAGACCCCTTGGAACACGCGTCGTAAGCGCTCGAGCTGGTCTGCAGGCACCAAGAGCTCACGGGGGTCGATTCGGATAAGCTCGTCCCGCAAGCGGTCTTCCCATTCGCCCATCAGTTCCAGAACCCGAAAGTCGCCTGTTGAGAGGTCCAGCCAAGCAAGGCCCGCGCTCTCTCCGGCCGGACACAATGCCGCTAAAAAGTTCGGCTCTGCGGCCGTGAGAAGATCTGATTCAATCAAGGTTCCAGGTGTATAGATCCGGACGACCTCGCGGCGCACCAAACCCTTCGCAAGGCGCGGATCTTCCACCTGCTCACACATGGCGACAGAGCGGCCGGCCTTGAGAAGCTTCACAAGATAACCATTGGCCGCATGGTAGGGTACGCCGCAGAGGGGAACTTGATCGGTCTTGCTCTTGTCGCGAGACGTCAGCGCTATCTCTAATAATCGCGCGCCTTCCACGGCGTCCTCGTAAAACATTTCATAAAAATCGCCGACGCGAAAGAATAGGAAAGCGTCTGGATGGCGCTGTTTCAACTCGCGATACTGTCGCATCAGCGGCGTCAAGTCATAGGACATCTTCATCCTCAAGGCTCTCGATGTGCCGATGTGGAGTACGGCCTGAAGCGGGTCCCATCGGATTTCGATACCGATCCAACTCTTCCTCCGCCACCTGCAACGCTTTTCGGGAGCGCCGCAATTCAATACGCAGCTTG
>JBBRRL010000147.1:0-6263 GCA_038200775.1 Nitrospirales bacterium | reverse complement strand
GGTGAGAGCGGGGCCAGCGTGCCTTCCTTCCTCGCCTCGTGATAGGCGGCGGTCATCTGGTCGTTGTGATCCGCATAGTCGTTCTTCAGGAGGTACTTGTAGAGAGATCTCGCCATCGGCGTGACCTTCACATCTCCCGTTTCGGTCTTGAGAATTTTGCCGATGAAATAGTGTTCATCCGCTTTGCGGGGGCGGGCGGAGAGGGAGGTGCTGATATCGCGCTGTAAACCGGTGACGAAATCCTTGTAACTCTCACTTGCAACGACGGTGAGCACGTTAACGTGATGGACTGTCGCGGGGTCGTCCATCCGGTCGCCATTCTGATTGACGGATAGGCGGAGTCCGCGGCCGACTTCCTGCCGCCGCCCAATGGTGTTATCGCTGTGCTTCAGGGTGCAGATGACGAACACGTTCGGGTTATCCCAGCCTTCGCGAAGAGCCGAGTGGGAGAAGATGAAGCGAACGGGCTCCTCAAAGCTGAGGAGGCGTTCCTTGTCTTTCAAGATCAAATCGTAGGCATCCACATCGTCGGTTTCCGTTGAACGCGCTGCCGTCCCGGGGTTGACCATGCGCCTGGTCTTCTTGTCAATGGAGAAGTAGCCGTTATGGGTTCTGGAAGGGTGGATGCCGTTGAGATAGCGATTGTAGGCAGTGTCTTCCAACGTCAGGACTTCGTTGAGCCGGTTGGTGTATTCTTCCTCGAAGATTTGGGCATATTCGCCGGCTTGCTCCCCCGTTTCGTTGTAGCTGCGGTATTTCGCGACTTCATCGATGAAGAACCGGGAGAGCACTTTGATGCCCTGTGAAAAAAGCGTTTGTTCCTTGTCGAAGTGGGCTTGTACGGCTTCGCGGATTTGAATGCGGCGCAGGACCGATTCATTCACGTCGCCCGTCGCTTCCCCGGCCTGAAGCACCACACCGTTGGTAAAGCTGACCGTGTTGTCCAGGGCATTGATGTCCGAGACGACAAAACCTCTGTATTGCTCCAGATCCCCGGACAGGTCGTATAAATTGTCGTTCTTACCCAGTATGCGGACGATCCGTTTGATATCGCTGGACTGCCGGGTCTCCATTTCGATACGCGCTTCCGGAGGCTTGCTGGTGGAGATGCGAATGGATTCCAGATAAAGATAAGCGTGTGTTCCCGCGAGGCCCTTGACGGAGATGCCGCGCACGGCGATTTTCTTCACCAGTTTTTGGTTGTACGCATCCAGCGCGTCCAGGCGGTAGATTTTATTGTGCTGCTGTTTATGCGTGGCGGAGTAGCGCAGGATCATGAGCGGCGTGAACTCCTTGAGCGATTCCACGGTCTTTGCATCTTCCATTTTCTGCGGTTCGTCGAGGATGACGATGGGACGATTGCGGGCAATGACATCAATGGGGCGGCGCGATTGGAAGTCGTCCAGTTCCTCGTAGATCCGGCGGGCGTCCTGGCCGCGGGCGTTGAAGGCCTGAACGTTGATGATCATCACATTGATGCCGGCGCCGGAAGAGAAGCTCTCCAGATTGTGGAGTTCCTTGGAGTTATATATGAAGAAGCGCGCGCGTTTTCCGTATTGCTCCAGGAAGTGTTCGGCGGTGATTTCGAGGGACTTCCGGACGCCTTCGCGAATCGCGATGCTGGGCACAACGACGATGAATTTGCTCCAACCGCAACGCTTGTTCAGCTCGAACATGGTCTTGATGTAGCAGTAGGTCTTGCCCGTGCCGGTCTCCATCTCGATGTCGAGGTTGATGGCGCAGACGACGGTACTCTTCAGTTCTTGAGAGACAGGAAGGTTCTGGCGCTGCTGGACGGCCTGGATGTTATTCAATATTTCATTGACGGGTAGGGCGATGTCGTTATTTTTGAATCCCGACTCGCTGAGATCGGCACGTATCTGGCCGGTTGCTTCCACGTTGCGACCGGGATCGATGCGGTAGGTGATACCGCTACTGAGAGGTTGGCCCGCGAAGCAGCCGGCCACGGCGATGACGGCATCGGTCTGGAAACCCTGCTGCTTGAATTTGAGTTTCATGGCTTAGAGAGATTTGATTTCCGTGGAAGGAGAGAGGAGTTTGAACACCTGCTCGACGTTGATCTTGACGCTGTCGCTACTGTAGCTGCTGTCGCGGAAGACGGCCCGGAGGGGTTTACGTTTTGCTAGTTCCTTTACGAGGTCATCGCTGATATCCGCGTCGAAGCATGCCGCCAGAGCGTTGCCGTCTACGAAGAAGACGGTCTTCCCGGCGATGGTCTCCGTGGCTATGGGAAGGGCGAGGTCCACACCCCAATCGACTAGCACTTGAAATAGGAGATCTTCCGGGGTGCGGTCCTCGCGGATGTTGTCGATCTGGCCCATGAGGTTGACTTGATTTACGGCGTCGGGCGTGTAGTACACGTCCTTCATGTTGGAGGTGTCGATCTTGAGGACTCGGAAGCCGATGTCGAGGTCGGGGCCGTTGGCTGCAGCGAGTTCAAGCTGTGAAGTTTCGCGAGGGGCACGGCGTTCAGCGTCAATGTTAACGCCAGCCCTGCGGACCCGTTCTTTGGTTATTTCAGTAATCGTTCTTGGACGTCCAATGTCATCACAGAACTTGGCAGCGGCCTTTTGTTCCTTCTGGGAGGGGTCGAGAAGTTCAGGAAGCTGCACCAAAATAAATCGACGATTTCCACCATCGGACCGGTTCAGTTGCATCACGGCATGGGCCGTACTGCCGCTGCCGGCAAAGAAGTCTACAATTACGGCGTCGGTATCGCCTTGCGATACGTAGTCAATGAGCTTTGCGAGTTCGAAATGATCTTTCGGATTGTTGAACGCCTTTGCACCCAAGAGCCCTCGAAGGAATTTCACCGCAACCTGTGACTGCTTGTAGAAGTAGCTGCCTCGCACTTGGGAAGCATACTCCTCGTCTGTTTCATCTTGATCGTTATCAACCTGCTCGGATTCGATTTCGGCGGGGATGGGGCGGATATGTGCCTTCCGAAAGGGCGGCTTTGAGTGATCTTCGCGGAACTCCACCAACCCAAGTTTGATCTGGCGCTTCATCTCCTCTGCCGTTGCGTAAATCCAACCGCGCTCAGGAACTGCGCATGGAAATCCTGTAGTCGGATGAAACACGTCGTAACGTGGTCCGTCTCCTCCCGGCCATGAGATATCCCTGTCACGCCACGGGCCATTGTCATCTACTCGCTTATATCGACTCCATTTCTTCGATGGGTGCGTCTTGGGAAGCGCTGAGAACCACACTTGCAATTGAGATTCAATTGCAACTCGGTTGTCTCTGTGCTGATTTCGCAGTTCGAGATACTTTTCCCAAATTTCCCTAGCACCAGGTTTTTCCTCACGCCAAATGGTCTTGACATCTCGGAGGTAGGTGAGAGATTTTGCAAATATCAAGACGTATTCGTGTCCTACGGAGATCAGCTTCGCATCATTCTTCCGCCCTTTCTCCCAAACCATGCTGGCAATGAAGTTCGAAGCGCCAAAGACTTCGTCGCAGACCTTACGGGCGTTTACTACCTCATGGTCGTCGATAGAAATCAAGATGACGCCATCGTCACGCAAGAGGTTCCTTGCGAGCTTCAGCCGGGGGTAAAACATGTTGAGCCAATCTGAGTGGAAACGCCCGTTGGATTCAGTGTTCACCGTCAAGCGATTGCCGCTGTTGTCCTTCTGATTCGATTCTTTGAGATAGGAGTCCGCGTCAATTTGGAAATCGTCGTGATAAACAAGATCACTCCCCGTGTTGTACGGCGGGTCGATGTAGATAACCTTCACCTCATTGAGGTAAATCTCCTGGAGCAACTTCAACGCATCAAGGTTATCCCCCTCAATGAACAAGTTCTTGGTAGTATCGAAATCCACGCTTTCCGCACGGCAGGGACGGAGAGTCTTGGCGATCGGAGCATTTGCCGCGAGTATTGCCTCGCGTTTGCCGGGCCAGTCCAGGTGGTAACGCTCGCGCGGACCTTCCACCACGGAGGTGGAAAGTTCCTGGCGCAGTTGGTCGAAATCCACGGCGCGCGTGAGCTTTCCGCTTTCGTCCCGCGCCTCGGTGATACAGTCAGGAAACAGCTCCGCGAGTTTTTCGATGTTTACGGCAGTCAGGTCGGGCGTGTGGAGTTTGAGCTTTTCCATCAAATCTTAGTATTCCTTTCAGGGTGCCTGCAGATGGGCGAGTTCGGCTTGCCGAAGGCGCAGCACGGCATTAATTTCGACTTTGCGATTGAACTGAACTTCCTGCCTCAGCCTTGCCCCGAGCCGCCGGCACTCGTTTTCTTTGTTCCGAATTTCATTTACCCGCTCAATGAGAGTTTGCAGAGACTCAGCGGGGCGCGGCGGAAGGTGTATGTGGCGGCGGAGCATCTGCTCGTACAGTCCAATAAGATCAAGCGCGACGGGCAGCGGTGGCAGCACGATGTTAGACAATTGCCACGCTGTTTCAAAGTAGGTATCGACAACGGCCTTTGCAACGCCCGTATTACCGGCGCGCTTGTGGCCGGCAATGAACTTGATAGAATCTTGGAACGACAATTGAAAGAACAGGGGCGACGGAATGGCTCTATCTATCGTGCGGAGCACGTCCTGGGAGAGTTCGCCGGATTTGAGTGCGATTCCGAACACCTGGATTTCCTGAACGCCCTGCCGGGCCGGGAGATTGACCGTTTCCGGGGAAAGCTTGTACTTCCAAACAATCTCGCGGATCTGCGAGATGAAGAGATCCCGCACGGCGCGGCTCGGTTTGGCAAATTCGTAAATCTTGCTCTTCGGCAGGATGCGATGGAGCCCGGCTTGGCTCGGATAATCAAACATGGCTGGTCCGCGCGGATTCCTGTTCCTGAATGACCAGAAAGGCGATCAACTCGAAGTCGTCCAGCCCCGTGATGGAATTAACCAGCGCGCTCGTCTTGGTGCCGGTGAAAAGGCTGTCGAGGTCCTTCTCCTCCTTCAGATCGACCATGGAGCGGATGGCCAGGGCCAGTAGTGCGGAGTAGGGCAACATCTCGCGGCCGTCGTGGGTTCTGAGGTTGAATAGGCGGTAAGCCTCCGGCAGCGGCTCGCTGCGGTTCTTACAGGCGGCGCGCACAAGATCGAGCAGACGTTTGACCTCAGTGTGATTGACAATCACGCGGCCGTCCTCGCCGATGTAGATGAGGTAGTAAGGATGAAGGCGGTTTTGCTGACCCGCGTTGACGCTCTGGTTGCGGTTTCGGAGGGTGAAGATGACGCCGGGCGGGAGGCCCATATCCGGCGGGGCGGGGACAACTGCTGGGACCACTGCGGGGACAACTGCGTGCATGCCGCTGGGAATACCGGCGAGGTCGCCGTTGGCTTTCACGTAATTCAGCAGGTCCATGCGGAAGTCATTGAGGGCCGAGATCGGTGATGGAGACTCCGGTTTTCAAGTCCTCCATTTCGATGACTTCGTCCTGCAAGCGCCGGAGTTGCTCCTTGCGATAGGAGAGATCGTTGGATTTGCTGTCGAGGACATTATCGTCGCCGGTGGCGGTGACGTCGGCAATGACCATGCGGTTTTCGACGCGTTCCTTGAGATTGATGTATTCGTCGAGGGTGATGTCGGGCCAGTAGTTCACTAGCTGGATGCAGGCGTTTTGCGAGCCGATGCGGTCGATGCGTCCGAAGCGTTGGATGATGCGAACGGGGTTCCAGTGAATGTCGTAGTTGATGAGGTAATCGCAGTCCTGGAGGTTCTGGCCTTCGGAGATGCAATCGGTGCCGATGAGCAAGTCGATCTCATTCGGTTCTTCCGGCAGGACGAGGGCTTTCTCTTTGGAGCGCGGGGAAAAGAGCGTGAGGATGGACTGGAAGTCGTAGCCGCGGCCGAGAGTGGATTTCGGACTGTCTGCGCCCGTTACTTTGGCGGCGTGGATTTTGTGGCTGTTCAGCAGGCTGCCGGCGAGGTTTTCGTATAGGTAATTTGCGGTGTCGGCGAAGGCGGTGAAGATGAGGATTTTTTTGTTTCCCGGATTGATGGGTGACGCCAGTTTGCTGAGGATCTGAGTCTTGAGGTGCTGCAGCTTCGCGTCGTCACCGGGGCCGATCTTCTGCATTTCGGAGAGAAGCGCATTGACGATGTCGAGGTCGGAGCGCAAATCGTGCTGCCAGGCGGGAAGGTCCATATCCGAAAGGCTGATCTGTACTTTTCCGCCGATTCGTTCGTCATCGGGTTCCGGGAAGTCTTCGTCGTCATCCGGGTCCGTATTCTCGAAGGCGGGGGAGATATCCGCAAAGGTGGCGTCGCGGCCGTTCCTTTGAAAG
>JBBRRL010000146.1:0-6284 GCA_038200775.1 Nitrospirales bacterium | reverse complement strand
GGACATGGAGCTCGCGGTGCAGCTCTGCCACATATCCGGACGGCGCCAGCGCGCGCCCGTGCCGATCAGCTCGTTGATAGCTCAGGTAAAGTCGCTCGCGCACAGATCTCAACAACAGGGCAAAGAGCAGGCGCTCTTCAGCAAACCCGTCGAGCTTTCGCGCGATCTTAAAACCGAGGTCGCGGTTCAAGATGCCCCGATCGACGTCTCTTAAAAAGGCGTCCTCTTGGATGGACCGAGGAAAGACTTTGTCATTGAGGCCAATGACAAACAGCGCACGAAAACGAAGGCCGCGGGCGGCCATGGCGTCCAGGACGCGCACGCCAGGCAACTGCTGTGTCTGGGAGGGCAATCGCCTCTCCTCCAGGACCCGAATTAAGTGATCGCACCATTCCTGAAGGCTGATCTCGTCATCGAGCAGATCCAAGATTTCAATCGACTGGATACTATCCCGTAGGGTGAGCTGCACTTCCTCGTTATGCGTGGTCGCAGTGTCCTTTGCCCATGCGGACAGTTCAAACCAGCGCGGAAGCAGATCCCTAAAGATCGTCGTGTATTCCCTCCAGCCTGCGCGCATGGGAACCGACGATAGGTCAGTGTGTAATTGGATGAACAGCTGCCACAAGAGGGCGACCGTGCCCGCGCCTGCGCCTTGCTCCGTTTCTTGCACCGCCGCCTGTTCCAAGCGCAGCCAGTCGCCCAGGCCCCGATCATCAGACGCGCCTTTCGTGATGTTTAACCGGCGTGTGATTAAATCCCAATGATCCGCACAAGAGGCAGACGCTTTGGCGACCGTGCTTAGGGGCCCGAAGGGGGAGGTGAGGATCTCCAGCACGCCGGCTCGCGGAAATGAGGCGGCGCGAAGCCTTAGGAACTGCACAACTGTTTTGGCCAATGGTTGGTGAATGAGCGGTTCCCCCAGCGAAGACGTATATGGAATACGGTTCTCATCGAAAACCTTACAGATCACCTGAAAGACAGAGTCCAGCGTCCGCGCGACAACGCCGATGTCGATCGGCTCCATGCCCTGATCTTCGACGAGTCTCAATATTTCTTTGGCAACGGTCGCAACTTCATCCTCCAGACCGACGGCGCTGAAAATTCGGCATGACCCGCGGACCTCGGGCGCCATCTCTTCCGCCAGTGAGCCCAAGAGAAAGCCGTCGTTTCCTGCTACTGCCGTAGCTCCAAAGGGCAGAGCCATTTGCGAAGTCCTTAATTTATTTTTGGCAGAAGAAGAAGGAGCATTCAGGCCAGTAATGTAAGTATCAAAAAACTGTTGGGCAAATTGGTAGACTGGATTTCCGCTTTCCAGAGGAAACAACACCATGGTTGGGTAACACGCATGAACGGCGTTGAAAAAATCCAGCTGCCCCTGTGTCAGATCATAAAATCCGTAGTAGACAATTTTTTCCAGCCGGGCCAGAAATGCCGAGCTTGGGACCAGCAGCACCGATAATCGCGCGAGATCATCCGGGTCTGCAATGTGCAGTGACTTGTCAGTCGCAAGAACGGCCTGATACAGGTGGATCACAGCGCTGAGTCGAGTGCGGTCCTCATCTCCGATGAGGCCTTCATTCAATGCAGATAATGCCGATACGGGGTCAATACGCGCTTCTTTCATGTCCTGGATGGTCGTCCATAATCCAGTCCAGATGCCCCGCATCTGTGCCCATCCACTGAACACCCCAAGGCTCGGGAGTCCCCGATTAACCAGTGAGCGCAGAAGTTCCTCACGAAATAGGCGAGTCACCAATTCTGGCGGGCGCATCTGAGCGTCCTCACGCATGATCGTCATGGCGAGCTCATGGAAGGTCAGAATATGGACATCGAGGAGCGCCATCTCTCGTTCGACGGCCAGGAGCCATTTCACGCGGCGGGCCAGTTGCTGGGAAGGAACGAGGATGGCCAGAGGCCGCAGAGGATCGGACTGCTTCGCTTCCTGAACCTGGGTGACCAGCGCCTCTTCCAAATCTGGATGGAAGGGCGCCGAGATGATCCTCACCGCGCGTCCCCAAAAATAATCGTCACGTTATACGGCCACGTCGGCTCGCTGCCGGGCGGTTTCTAATGCAGCGGTGTACGCAGAGCGCACCGCCTGCGCGTTCGGGTCGTCGCCGTCCAACATCCCCGCTTCATGTAACACCACGAGGCGCGGATTAGGATCCAGCCGCAGGACGGCGTTCACGCCCAAGGTACTTTCGCCATCCTTCAACACCGTTACGAAGGCTTGCAGCCAGGACGAAATAATGGCCTGCAATGCCGGCGAGTCTTTTGGCATCCGGCCAAGCCGGACCTGCGGAAGAAGTTTTGGAATAGGATCGGTACGATGCAGAAGGACAAACGCGCGGTTGAGGAAGTCCTCTGAATTCTCCACGATGCGGAAAGCGGCCGCTAACCGGTCTCGGGCTGGCAGTCGGTGCCATTACAATCGTTACACATGAAGGCGCCGTCGATGAATGACATCGGCTCATCACACACCGGGCAGTTCGGCACTTCCGTCTTGGGCAGCCCTTGCAGAACGTCTAGATCCAGCTCGTTATCGAATTCTTCCGGCATGACGTAATCAGCTCTCTTTCTTCGCGCCCAAGGCCTTCTCGGCACTCTCGCGAGACGGCACGCCGATGAACTTGAGCTTGCCATCGATGATTGTCGCCGGCGTGGCACGAATCGCGTGGCGATCGGCTAACTCCTGCCCATCCGGGCTCAGGATATCCACCTCACGGTAACTGAAGCTGTATTTCACGCGCAGCCCCTTCCACAAACTTTTGGCGGCCGGGCACGCCCCGCAACTTTGCGAATAGAGAAGAGTGATGTTCGCCACACAGATATGCTACCACGCCGTCCAAAGGCGCCGCAAGAAATCGCAGGCTAGTCGATAGTCGCGAGGGCGGCCAGGGTGGGTTTGCCGTTGAGGACCGCGACGACATTCTCCGCGGCCATCACCGCCTGTCGTAATACAGATTCCTCGGTGTTGGAGCCGGCATTCCCCGACACCATGACATTCTCTTGCGCAAGGAGCGGTACGGTGAACGGCGCCTCGTCGGACGGTAAGTCGAACGCGGCGCCACGGATGCGCTGTCCACGCAGCGCGTCCAACACCGCGCCTTCGTCAATGAGTTCGGGCCGGCCCGTATTTATCAAATACGACCCTGAACGCATACGCGCAACCCGCATCTTCGACAGCCATCCCTTGGTATCGGGATTAAAGTCGAGGTGTAAGCTGACGACATCCGAATTCTTCAACAGCTCGTCCGCAGGGACATATTCGATTCCATGGTATTCGGCAAAGGCTTCGTCCGGTTTCATGTCGAAGGCCATCACGTTCATTCCCAAGGCCAGGACGCGCTTGGCAACCTCCTTGCCAATACCAGTCATCCCTACAATGCCCAGCATCTTTCCCATCAACTCGACCCCGACAACCGATGACCACTTTCCGCTCCTAATCTCGCGGTCCATCTGCGGAATGCCGCGGAGCATCGCAAACATCAGCGCGATGGGCAAGTCCGCCACGGCCGGATAAGTCACGCCGGGGGTAAACGTGACCGGGATGCTCCTGGCGGCCGCCACGTCCACGTCGATATTGTCTACATTTGTGCCGAACTTCGAGATGACCTTGAGGCTCGTCGCTCGATCCAGGACCCGATGCGTCACAGGGTCCTCGCCGACGATCAGGGCCTCCATCCCTGGGACATAGGCCGCCATCTCGTCTTCTGTGAGAGTCCGAGGGCGAGGATTTGCAACAATTTCGTAGCCGGCTTGCTTGAGTATGGTCTTGTGCTCACCATCAAGATCGAGAAACGCCCTTGGAGTAATCAGCACACGGGGTCCGGCCATTGTGTCTCCCTTTTTTCTTAGATTTCTTCATTCTATCACCCTGCGAGGTTAGCGCTCAACCCCTAATTTAAACAAATATTTACGCCCGGGTGTTGTTCTGTTTGACTGGATCGGCTATCGTGAGTGGGTGCGACGGCTGGGCTCCCTCATCCTGCTCCCAATTCTTTCCGGGCTCCTACTGGTCCTCAGTTTTCCGCGAATTGACCTGGGCCTGCTCGCCTGGGTCGCCCTTGTCCCCCTCCTGCTGGCCATTCGAAACCAGGCATGGACCACCGCCCTGGCTCAGGGTTTTCTGACGGGTATAGTGTTCTATGCCGGTGCTCTTTCTTGGGTCGTGAACGCGATGCATGTGTACGGTCAAATGCCACTCGCCCTGAGCTACTTCGTGATGCTACTGCTGGCAGCCTACTGCGCTCTGTATCTGGCATTATTCACGGGACTTCTACGTTGGGCATCGTCGGGTACGCATTCACTATTTCTCTGGGGAGCCCCGGCGCTATGGGTTGCCTTGGAACTCGCCCGGACTTCTTTGTTTTCCGGCTTTCCGTGGGCCTTACTGGGGTATAGCCAGTCTGATCATCTCCCGGTGATCCAAGTAGCGGATATTACTGGCGTGTATGGCATCTCATTTCTTATCGTGCTGGTCAACGTACTCATTTCGGTGCTCATTAAAACGGCGCTGGCGCATATCTCTATCGGAGAACCTCGCCTGCCCGTGCCGTTGGTGCGAGCGATGCTGGCTCTGGCGGTCGTTTTCGCGAGTCTCGCCTACGGACATTGGCGTCTTGCGCCAGATCCCGATTTGGCGCGAAATCCGACGCTGCGTATCGGGATTGTTCAGCCGAATGTGGACCAATCCCGGAAATGGGATGTCGCCTTTCGCCGGGAAACGATCGACCGATTCGAACAGTTGACGACGCTTGCGGCCAAAAATTCAGACTTCGTGCTCTGGCCGGAGGCCGCTACCCCATTTTTATTCGAGGCCGAGAAGGACTACCGCGAGGAACTCCTGCGCTTCGTTCGGGAGCAGGGGGTTCCGCTATTGTTTGGGAGCCCGGCGACCATCGTGGAGAAGGAAAGCGATCAATTGCGCTTGCTCAACAGCGCCTTCCTCATCAGCGCGGACGGCCAGATTCTGAATCGGTATGACAAAATCCATCTGGTACCATTTGGCGAGTATATCCCACTCAAGCACATCCTAAAATTTTTGGACAAGCTGGTCGTGGGAATCGGCGATTTTTTCCCAGGGAGCGCGCCTGAAGTCCTGCAAGGCCCCGGTGGCTGGTTTGGTGTGGTCATCTGCTTTGAGGTGATCTTTCCTGATCTCGTGCGGCGCTTCGTCGACCTCGGCGCGGATTACATGGTGACGATCACAAATGACGCATGGTTCGGCCACACGAGCGCGCCCTACCAGCACTTCGGCATGGTGGTGTTCCGGGCGGTTGAAAACCGTGTCTACTTCGCGCGGGCAGCCAACACCGGCATCTCAGGATTTATCGATCCCTACGGACGAATCCTCCAGCAGTCCGCCATTTTCACCGAGGAGGCCCTGAAGGGAGAGATCCAGACCGGCGGCCGTCGTACCTTCTATACAGCTTACGGGGATCTGTTCGGCTATGCGTGTGTTATACTCGCCCTGTTTTCGCCGGTACTCGCAGGTCGATCACCAAAGGCCCTCGATGCCGTGCGGGCGCGATATAACTTTGGGAGGACCGATGCTCGCTGACATCAAGATTCGCCTGAACGGCCTCCGTTCCTCTTATGATGATCTTCGGAGGCATCTTTGACCTTGCAACGCTAAAAACCCAGATACAGACCCTCGAGGAGCGTATGGTTGCGGCCGACTTCTGGTCCGACCGCCGCTCTGCTCAGCAGACGATCCAGCAAAAAAACGGGTTAGAGCGGCAGCTTCACGCCTGGGGTGATATGGACCGGCGTATGGCTGATCTTGGCGCTATGCTGGAACTTGTAGAGGCGGAACAGGACGCTTCTTTGGAAAGCGAACTCGCGACCGAGATCGAGAAGACCGAGCGCGCGCTTGCAAAGCTGCGGGTCAACCATCTCCTGGTCGGCGAGAAGGATGCGAGCAATGCGATCATGGCGATTCATCCCGGCGCGGGCGGTACCGAGTCCCAGGACTGGGCTGAGATGTTGATGCGTACATATATGCGCTGGGCTGAAACCAAAGGCTATGCCGTCGAGACATTGGATTATCTCCCGGGGGAACAGGCAGGTCTCAAGAGCGTGACGCTCGGTATTTCCGGCGAGAATGCCTATGGCTACTTAAAATCCGAGGCCGGCGTCCATCGCCTCGTCCGCATCTCTCCCTTTGACGCCAACAAACGGCGACACACCTCTTTCGCGTCTGTGTTTGTCTATCCGGAGATCGAGGACGACGTTGAGGTCGACATGGACGAAAAGGATCTCAAGATCGATACCTTCCGGTC
>JBBRRL010000145.1:0-6289 GCA_038200775.1 Nitrospirales bacterium | reverse complement strand
GCTGCGCCAGGTTATCGAGTGACGTGGCCACCTGGGGATGTTCTGGCCCCAAGGCCCTCTCCAAGATCGCCAGTGACCGGCGGTACAACGGCTCCGCCTTCGCATAATCGCCCATGAGACGATACAGCTCAGCCAGGGTATTGAGAGATGCGCCCACGTCAGGGTGGTCGGCATCTAGCGCCTTTTCTCTAATTTCCAAAATCCTTTGGGCCATAGGGAGCGCTTCTCGATACTTCCCGGCCTGATAAAGTGTCGCCTCTCTCTCGTTTAATTCTTTGACCTTATTCAATTCCTCATTGCCGGTTGTTGCAACTTTGGTGGCCGCAGGTGATGTCTTTGAGGCCTGTGACGTAGCACAGCAGCCAGCAAGAAGCAGAGTAGTAGAACCAGGTTTAACAGGCTGGATGAATGTCGTTGGAAGATCATGCGGCCCCTTTCTGCGTGATTAGAGATGGTCCTGTTTTCAGCGGAAGTATAGGAAATGCGCAACAGCTTGTCTGTCAGGAAAAACCTGACAGACAAAAGACGCTGCGATCTGTATTATTTCTTGCTTTCGTATCATTTAGAGTGGTATCCGCTATTCAGTCTTGAAGCACACCACAACCGCGGAGGCGATGATGCATTTCGATAGACTAAAAACACTTTCAAGGCAGCTTTCAGCTGCTCTCGTCTTACCTTTCATTTTATCCGGCTGTGTCACTTCAAACCAGCATACTGTTACGACAGAGCCGCTGTATATGCAGGCAGATGAATCGGCGGAGGCCTTAGTGTTAGCCTACGGTTTAATTCGAAAACATTATGTAGGCCAAACTTCCCCGGCTCGACTGGTCTCTGCTGCGATAGCAGGAATGGAGGAAATGCTGGCATCTCAGAACCAAGCACTCACAAAACCAGCCATCGATGTCCAAGCGATCGCAGAAAATAAACAGGCGGCGGAAGCTCTGAGCGCGGCCGTAAAGCATTATTCAACGGCTACTGGCGTAAATCACCAAACTTTGGAACATGCTGATATCAGAGGCATGGTCCAAACACTAGATGCGGGTACTGCCTTTATGCCTCCGGACGTATATCAAGAAGTGCAGATTGAAACAAAAGAGAGATTTGGAGGAGTCGGCCTACAGATTGGCGTGAAAGATAACCATATTGTCGTGATTGCCCCAATCGAAGGCACCCCTGCAGAAAAAGCTGGCATCAAAGCTGGAGATCACCTTGCAATAATTGATGGGGTAGCCACCAAGAATCTGAATCTTATGGAAACGGTTCAGCGGCTCCGTGGGCCAATAGGATCAACGATGACTCTTACCATCGAACGAACCGATGTGTTTGAGCCGATGCTGTATAGTCTAACAAGACAAATAATAAAGATTGAGAGCGTGAAGTCGAAGATTCTGGAAGGCAACATTGGTTATATCCGGTTAACTCAGTTCAACGCTCAGACCGGCAAAGACCTGAGCATGGCTCTCAAACAATTGCGCCAACCGAAGACACAATCGCTAATCATCGACTTGCGAAACAACCCAGGAGGACTTCTAACCAGTGCGATCGAGGTCTCGGAGCAGTTTGTCGGACTAAATGGCCTGATCGTCTACATCAAGACTCGCGACGGAAAAAAGGACGAGTATCCCTCGCACATGAAGGATCAGTCAGAAGCCTATCCAATGGTTGTATTAGTTAACCAAGGATCAGCGGCCGCCTCGGAGATCGTTGCTGGTGCGTTACAAGATTGGAAAAGGGCGACGGTCATTGGGACGCCGACATTCGGTCGTGGCACTGTCCAGACAATTATTCCGCTGCACGACGGCTCAGGACTCAGATTGACGACGGCAAAGACTTATACTCCGAAGGGCCGCGCAATCGAGGACAAGATCCAACCGGATTTAATTGTTGAAGAGAAGGAAGGGGAGGATACAGTTCTTGCCGCTGCGTTAGAGAAGCTCAAAGCCGCATCTATCAAATAACTAATTTATACCAGCGCTGCCCCCGGTGGCCGCTCGATGAGTTCAATCTCATAGCCGTCCGGCGCGTCGATAAAGATGAAGCGGCTGCCCGAAGAGCTGCTAGTCGGGCCGTCGGTGATCTTAACGCCCTTTGAATGTAACGCCTTCATCGTCTCCTCCAAGCTGTCCACTTGGAAAGCCAGATGCACCAGGTCCTCCTGAACCTTCACTGGACCGCTTGGTGGAAAACTAGCAAGTTCTATCAACTCCTCGCTGTTGGGGACCTTGAGAAAGGCCAAATGCGAGCCCCGTGGCGACGTCTTGCGCTCGACCACCTCCAACCCAAGCACTTGGGTGTAGAAGCGGATCGTCTGATCGATGTCGCTCACTCTCATTCTCGTATGCAGAAGCTTCTTTACCTGCATGGATGGATCTTGGAGAAACGCCGGAACCCTGTCAATAGAGCTCTGTGTCTGGGCACAAGTTACAGGGGTAAACACAGGTCTTGAAAAAACTGTGCGGGATCGTTAGGAAGGTCCTGAGGCAGGATTTTAAAAATGGTTCAAGACGCCGACGTCGAACGCCAATTTAAAGTTATAACTAATATACCGCAGCGGCTGGACCGACTGCCGTGGTCACGTTGGCATTGGCTCATCGTATCTGCCTTGGGCATTACGTGGATCCTCGACGGTCTGGAGGTGACCATCGTTGGCGCACTCGGCCCTGTTCTTACGCACAAGGGTACTCTCAATTTAAGTCAGACTGAGATCGGGCTGACGGCGTCGGCCTACCTGGCCGGGTCTGTAGCCGGCGCCCTTCTATTCTCATACCTCACCGATCGCCAAGGCCGCAAAAAATGGTTCATGATCACCCTGACGCTGTATTTAGTGGCCACAGTCCTTACTGCGTTCTCATGGGACCTGTGGAGCTTCATGTTCTTTCGTTTTCTCACCGGCGCAGGAATCGGGGGCGAATATTCCTCGATTAATTCGGCGATCGACGAATTGATCCCTGCCCATGCACGCGGGCACACCGATCTGGCGATCAATGGGAGCTGGTGGTTGGGCACCGCAACCGGCGCTCTCCTCAGCGTCCCTCTCCTTAATCCCAGCCTGATCGCCGAAAACATTGGCTGGCGGCTCTGTTTTCTCTTTGGGGCGGTCTTGGGGTTAGCCGTCGTGTTAGTCCGAAGAAATCTGCCGGAAAGTCCTCGCTGGCTCATGACACACGGAAGGTTGGAGGAGGCTGACAGAATTGTTTCTGAGATCGAGGAAAGGGTGAGACGGGAGAAGGGCATTGACTCCTTGCCCGAACCAGAGGGTCATATTGAGCTCCACCCGAGAGCTCATGTGACATTTGGCACCGTCGCCCGCGAGTTGTTGCATACTTATCCGAGACGAACACTACTTGGTGTTGTCTTGATGGTATCCCAATCGTTTTTGTACAATGCGATTTCCTTCACGTA
Source organism: Nitrospirales bacterium (assembly GCA_038200775.1). Taxonomy (GTDB): domain Bacteria; phylum Nitrospirota; class Nitrospiria; order Nitrospirales; family NS-4; genus NS-11. The sequence continues at coordinate 2,887 of JBBRRL010000145.1, read as the reverse complement.
TCCGCTCATCCTGACGAAATATTATTCTGTTCCCGACAGCAATGTAGGCCTCTATATACTGCCCTTTGCTATCGGAAACTTTTTCGGGCCACTTCTGCTCGGATCCCTGTTTGACACTATCGGCCGGAAACCGATGATCACGTTTACTTACGCGGCCTCCGGGGTTCTGCTCGCTATTACCAGCTATCTGTTTTTACGTGGATACTTAACCGCCGTGACTCAGACTTTGGCGTGGTCGATTATTTTCTTCTTTGCATCCGCAGGCGCAAGCTCGGCGTACCTGACAGTCAGCGAGATCTTTCCGTTGGAGATTCGTGCCATGGCTATCGCATTCTTCTTCGTCATCGCCCAGGCGGCCGCTACCCTGGCCCCATGGTTGTTCGCCAAGCTGATCCAAACATCGACCGTCAGCATTTTCTTTGGGAATCTCGTCGGCGCCTCCTTTATGATCGGAGGGGCTATCGTGGCCTTGTTTTTTGCCGTCAAGGCCGAGCGCCAGCCGCTGGAGAATATTGCCATGCCGCTGTCGGCGCATTCCGCGAGTGATCAAACGTAGCTACGCGCCTCGCGTCGCAGTGCGTTGGGCTGTTTGCAGGTGGTACACTAAGCTAACTGGGAGCAGACGATGCCGATTGGTGGAGTGCTTTCAAAAGGGCGCGTGCCGGTAAAGATCTGGAGCGATCTGGGCCAGGTCGAGTCGCAGGCGATGGAGCAGTTGGTAAATGCCTCGAATTTACCGTGCGTGTTTAAGCACATCGCCGTCATGCCGGACGTGCATGTCGGGATCGGCGCCACGGTGGGTTCGGTAATCCCGACGAAGGACGCGATCATCCCTGCGGCCGTAGGGGTGGATATCGGCTGCGGCATGCTGGCGTTGAAAACCCAGTACACATCTTCTGTGCTGGACGGGCGGCTAAAAAAGATTCGTGACAAAATTGAGGCGTCTGTACCCGTCGGGCCAACCTCTCATCGCTCCCCGCTGAAAGGAGCGCAGGCATGGGAAGGCTGGAAGCAAGCAGGAAATTGCCATCGTGCTGTGCAGTACCTCATGACGAGGGCGCAAGCGCAGCTTGGGACGCTAGGGGGCGGTAATCATTTTATCGAACTGTGTCTTGACACCGAAGATGCCGTCTGGATTCTGCTGCATTCCGGCTCGCGCCACATCGGCAAAGCCTTGGCCGAGCGGCACATTAATCTCGCGAAGGGATTGATGCGTCAGAGCCTGATCAGTCTTCCTGACCCGAACCTCGCGTACCTGACAAAGGGCACGAAGGAGTTTGAATCGTACTGGCATGATCTGAAATGGGCACAGGAATACGCCTATCAAAACCGGCGCTTAATGCTCGAACTGGTGACGAAAGCTGTTCAGGAAGGACTCGGCCGCCAGGAGCGGATCAAGTCGGAGCTATTGGTCAATTGCCATCATAATTACGTCGCGCTGGAGCACCATTTCGGGGAAGAGGTCTTTGTAACGCGCAAAGGAGCGGTCCGCGCGCAGGAGGGCGACTATGGAATCATTCCAGGCTCCATGGGGACGCGATCGTTCATTGTGAAGGGCAAAGGCAATCCCGAGTCGTTCAACTCGCGCTCCCATGGCGCCGGCCGCCGCATGTCGCGTACTGAAGCCAAGCGGAGATTCAACACAGAGGACTTGTGCGCACAAACGGCCGGTGTGGAATGTCGCAAAGACCAAGGCGTCGTGGATGAGATTCCGCAGGCCTATAAAGACATTGATTTTGTGATGAACCAGCAATCTGACCTGGTAGAGGTTGTCGCGCAGATCAAGCAGGTGCTTTGCGTCAAAGGATGAGCGCTCGGCGACATACCGGGTCCTGCCGGCGAGTATCCCCGCCGTGCTCATCGCCCTTAGGTTTTTCCCACGTGACTGGCACAAGGTTGCGGTGCGGCCTGCCGTAACAGTCTTTGTCCTAACAATGGGCGCCTCCGCGCGGCCGAGTCCCCTCCTCGCCGTCACCCCGTCTGCCACCTCGCTGGAAACTGGAGGCCGGGAACCTGAGGTGCTCGCGCTCCGCTAAGAAGCAAGCAACTTTATCGAAGGGCTCAGTATGATCGGAAATAAACCGTTCGCCCTGAGCCTGTCCTGAGCCAAGTCGAAGGGCGCTCCGCCACCCGCGCTCAAGACTTAGAGAGAAACGGCGGAGCCCTGAGTTCCCTTCTCGCCCTCATCATGTATGCTGCCTCGCGGGAATGGCGGCCAGCCGCCCTCGGCGCCACTGGCGGCTGTTCGCTTCGGTTGATACCATCCTCGCCCACAAAGTAGCCTGTCCGGGATTTTTTGGCGTCGGAACGATTTACATGAAGGCCTGGCCCGGCCTGCGCGCAGCCGTTTCTTGAGGAACAGAGGGAGAAGAATATGAAGATTGCTGTGGGGTCTCTAATTCTCGGACTGATGGCATTCACGGCACTGACTTGCAATGCCGGAGAAGACTACAGACTACAGTACGGCGGCACCAGCCTCAGACTCAACCAACCCCGCAGCCAGCACCACAGAAAACCCCGCCGGCCATACCAAGCCCACCTGTATCCCAGACTGATACATACGAGGCTGACGCGTTTGCCGACTGCTGCACTCCGGAGGCCACGGCCAGAATGGCCGCCTCGGCGGGGTTCATCGATATCCTAGGCATCAAGGCGGGCATGTCGGCAGAAAAAGCAATAGAGGCACTAAAGGCCGCAAATCCTGCGTTCAAGATCGAACTTCTCCGGACGGGAAATTGAGATTACTTGGCCCTGCTAAATAGTGACTCAACAACCGATCCCAAAAAGCAGTTGGTAATCGGGATACAAGCTACGGGTCCGCTCGTAGGACCTTCCCCGTCTGACAGTGTCCTTCTAGCGCTGACGACGAACCCCAATCCGCGCGTGG
>JBBRRL010000144.1:0-6294 GCA_038200775.1 Nitrospirales bacterium | reverse complement strand
GAGCGGGTAGTCATGCTGTGCCGTGGAAATGCCGTTTCGACGATGGACCTGGCCTCGCTGTTGCCTTCCGTGGAGTCTAGATCCCCCACAGACTCTGCCTTGCTCGAAAGTGACCTCTTGCGGCTGACATATTCCGAAGCGAAGCAAAAAGTGCTCGAAGACTTTACCCTCCGGTACGTGGAGGGAAAGTTGGCGGCCCACAACGGCAATGTTACCCACGCGGCACAGGACAGTGGGATACCCCGGCAACATTTTCAACAGATCATGAACCGGTATCTTAAAAAAGACTCATGAAAGCTGAACAATGAGCGGTCCAGTTCGCAGTTGGTTTCTGAATCGCTCACTGAATCAAAAGCTACTGCTTATCTTTTTCATTCCCGTGCTTTTTTTGGTGGCCGTTTCAATATGGTCAATGGTGGTCTTTAAGGACTTTGAGGCGGCAGAAGATCTCCTGGAGCGCTCGATCCTGATCCGGGGACAGGCGATCTATTATCTCGAACGGCTATATTTTGTGCAGAATGCATTTCGTGGATATTTGCTCACGGGGGACCAATCGTATCTATCACACTATGATGACGCAAAGGGCGACATCGATCTCGCCGGACTCGAACTGGCTCGGCTGGTGAAGGACTCCCCTGTTCAGTCCAATAGGGACATGGTCGTAAACATCCAGGTAGCGACCAGACGGCTCATTGGAGAAAAGGACGCCGTGATCACGCGAATGGCGAGCGGAGCGCAAGATGAAGGCATTGCCTACATGAAAAGCGGGCGGGGTCTGGATCTGGTCAATATCATCTCTTCTCAGATCGATCTGTTTCAGTCGTCCGTGGCGCAGCTTCAGAACGAGAGGCAGGCATCGGTCGAGGCTAAGCGAAAAGTGGTCATGGGGGTCATTGCGGGCGGTGGTTTTATGAGCCTCCTACTCTCTGGAATTGGTCTTATGCTGTTTGCCCGCTCCGTCACCAACCCAATGAGCGCCCTGGCCACAGTCGCGGTGCAAATCGGGAAGGCTGAAACGGTGACATTTCCAGATGCGGACCGGTCCGATGAAGTCGGGCTACTGAGCCGAAGTATGGCAGTGATGGATCGGCAAATTCGTGCGCAAATCGCCGATCTCAAACGCTCGGAGTCGATGTTGCGCGACCTCAGTAAGAATTTAACACTGTCGGAGCTCCGCTATCGATCCCTTGTCGAGTATGCCCCATTAGGTATTTTTACGATAGCCGGCCACACCTGGACCTTTGCCAATCCTTTTGAATGTGAGCTGATGGGTCTGCCGGCCGGCTGCATACCCAGTTTCGCGCATTGGCGCGAAGCTCTTCATCCTGAGGATGTCGATCGGGTGATGCGCGAATTTAGGTCAGCGGTCGAGCAGGAAATCCCATTCGAGTCACAGTTCCGCTTCGTTCGACCTGACGGCCAAGTGCGACACATCTTCAGTCGAGGGATTCCAGTCCAAAAATCTCATGTGGGGGGCGGCTTTTACCTGTGCTTAGATTTAGATGTCACCCAAATGGTAGAGCTTCAAGAACGGTTGGCCCCGGCGGAACGTCTTGCGACCCTCACCAGGATGGCCACGAGCATCGCGCACGATCTTCGGACACCGCTGCTGGGATTGGAGCAGGGGTTGCAAGGGCTGAAGTATGTCGCAGCTCATCAACTTGACCAAAACGGTAAGCGTCTCCTCGAAGACCTGCACACCGGTGCTCGGCTGGCCGTGGGGATTGTCCAGGACATTCTGGATCTCTATCGCCAAGCCTACGGGGAGTTGCCTCTGTCTTACTCAACGTTCTGCATTGATGACGTCGTGCGTGAAGTGATTGAGTTAATGGCGGCGGAGGTTGGTGACCGCCGGCTGTCGATCTCGATCAAGGGTCAGGGCCATGAAGTGTGGGCGGACCGTCGACGTCTATTCCGTGTCATGGTGAACCTTCTCGACAATGCGGTGAAGAATTCTCCGGCAGGAGGCCACGTCACGGTTGTCCTAACGGAGCAAGATCGCCGGCTCTTCGTCAATGTGGAAGACGAAGGCCAAGGCCTTGAAGCAGACGCAATAGACAAGCTTTTTGAACCATCACGGACGTTTTCGACTCCCACGCGGGGCGGTACCGGCCTTGGCCTGTACTTATGCCGTCTAGTCGTCGGGGCGCACAAAGGCAGTATCACTGCGGAGAACCGTCAGGAAGGCGGAGCCCGCTTCACATTTAATATTCCGATCGACCGAAGAAAAGAGTTTAATGGCCATCTGCATTCTGATCGCCGACGACCAGCGTCTGTTCAGGCACAGCCTGAGGATGGTGCTTGAGCGCGAAGCTGATCTCGAGGTCGTGGGCGAGGCCAGCGATGGGCAAGAGGCCTATGAACAGGGGAGAAACCCTCGCGTCGATCTTGTTCTCATGGACGTCGAAATGCCGAAGCTCGACGGCATTGCGGCAGCCCGGGCGCTTGCAAAAGTTCGGCCCGAGGTCAAGATCCTGATGCTCTCAGCCTATGCGGATGATGAACGTGTGATGCACGGGATTCAGGCAGGCGCCGTCGGCTACATCGTCAAGGACGCTTCCCCGGAGGAGTTTGTCCGGATCATTCGGGCTACAGCGGCAGGCCAAGACATTGTCTCTCCGTATCTCGCGAATCTAAATCCGGTTGTATTGTCGCGGATTCGCAAAGACGGAGGTGATGGTGCACAACACGTCTCTATGGAAGCATCACGCCTGGATTTGAGCCGGCGGCAGCAAGAGATCGTGGATTTGCTTATCCTGGGTAAATCAAATAAGGAAATTGCGGATAAGCTCTGTCTGTCTAATGATACCGTGAAAGCCCATTTGCAACACATTTTCCGCAAAATCGGCGTCTCGAGCCGCCTTGAAGCCGTGGTATTTCTTCTCACCGGCCATCGGACGTCCTAAAGTCACCCGTTCGGGTAAGTAGTGAGGGGTGTAGAACCGGCAGTTTAATCTATTTGGGCTATTTCACCATCTACTTTAAATAGCTAAGTTAAAATCCTATGTCGATCCGGCTCATCATCGTAGACGACCAACGGCTGTTCCGGCAGAGTTTACGCATCGTGCTCGACCGTGAGCCCGGAATCACCGTGGTCGGTGAAGCAAGTGACGGCCAAGAAGCGTACGAGTTGACCAAGGCGTTACGGCCTGATGTGGTCCTGATGGATGTGGAAATGCCGAAGCTCGATGGTATTTCAGCTACCCGACTGCTCATGAAGGTACTGGTCGGTATTAAAATCCTCATGCTGTCATCATTCTCCGATGATGAACGCGTATTACAGGGGATCAAGGCCGGGGCAGTAGGCTATATCGTGAAGGACTCAGCGCCCGAGGAATTCGTCAAAATCATTCGTGCAAGTGTTGCTGGGGAGGACATCAGTTCTCCCTACTTGGCGAATCTGCATCCCGTGGTTCTGTCGCGGTTGCGCTGGGGCTCATCGACAATTGTCGAGCGCACTGCCCTGGAACTTCCAGGATTGCATCTGAGTGCGCGCCACCGTGAGATCGTAGACTTGCTAGTTCACGGAAAATCAAACAAGGAAATAGCCGAGCACCTGAGCCTTTCAAGTGACACCATCAAAGCGCATCTGCAGCACATTTTCCGGAAAATCGGGGTCGCAAGTCGCTTAGAAGCTGTGGTGTTTTTTCTGACCGGCCAGCGCGCGACATAGATTACGGCGTTTCGTAAACTACACACTTCATCCTTACGGGGCGTCTGACCGCTTCAAATAGCCTAGAAATCATCCCTTTTGGCAATAGTCTCCTTCAAAACTCCGGATTAACATCCCTCCTAGTAATCCATAGAAAGGAGGTGGGATGTCTACTTGGAGGAAGCATTCAAAGATGGGGAAACTGTCAGAGGTGACCCATCCTTATCAATTCCGGCAGGAGGTAATAAGGAATGTTTTTAACTAGACGGCAATTTTTAAAGACGAGTGCGGGAACCATTGCCGCAGTTGCCATAGCGGACAAAGCCCTCGCGTTGACCGCTCTGCAACCGGTCATTGAGGTCGGCAATCCGCTCGGAGAATATCCCGACCGTTCGTGGGAGCGCGTATATCACGATCAGTATCGGTATGACTCGTCGTTCACTTACTGCTGCGCGCCCAATGACACGCATGAGTGCCGGGTGCGCGCATTTGTGCGTAACGGCGTCGTGATGCGGGTCGAACAGAATTATGATCACCAAACGTACGAAGACCTGTATGGGAACCGCGGGACCTTTGCGTGGAACCCCCGGATGTGCTTGAAGGGCTATACGTTCCATCGTCGTGTGTATGGTCCCTACCGGCTCAAAGGTCCGATGATCCGCAAGGCATGGAAGGCCTGGGTTGATGACGGTTGCCCCGAGCTGTCGCCCGAAGTAAAGACCCGGTACAAGTTCACAAGTCGTGGCGAAGATGACATGCTTCGTGTTTCCTGGGACACCGCCGGAACCTATATCGCCAAGGCTCAAGTGAAGATTGCCGAGCGCTATTCAGGTGAATCCGGCGCGCGACGGCTGCGAGAGCAGGGCTATCCACCTGAGATGATCGAGTCCATGAAGGGCGCGGGTGTGCGCACGTTCAAATATCGGCCGGGAATGGCCGCCCTGGGACAGATCGGCAAAATCGCGTTCGGCCGTATGGCGAATGCGAACCTCGCTCAGCTGGACGTTTTCGTGCGGAAGGTCACCCCGGACAAGGCAATTGCAGGTCGGACATGGTCGAGCTATACATGGCACGGCGACCAGCCCCCGGATCATCCCTATTGGAGTGGATGCCAGACGTCGGATGTCGATCACGCCGACATGCGGTTCACGAAGCTGCATACAAGCTGGGGTAAGAACTTTATCGAGCATAAGATGCCAGAAGCGCACTGGATGATCGAGTGCATGGAGCGTGGCGGCCGTCTTGTGCTGATCGTGCCTGAATACAGCCCATCCGCATCTAAGGCGGATTATTGGATGCCTGTGCGTCCGGCGGGCGATTGCGCCTTGTTCCTCGGAACCATCAAAATCATCATGGATGAAAATCTGTATGACGGGGATTTCTGTAAGCAGTTCACGGACATGCCGATTCTGGTTCGGACCGATACGCTGACGTACCTGGACCCCCGGGACGTGATTAAGGACTTCAAGGTCGCGGACCTTTCCAAGGGCTATACCTATAAGGTCCAAACAATCAAAGACGACTACCGCGAACGTCTGGGGGATTTCATGGTATGGGACAGCGCCAAGAACTCGGCGATCCCCATCCACCGAGAGATGGTTGGTGCTCAAATGATTAAGGCTGGCATTGATCCAGCTTTGGAAGGCACCTACCGAGTGAAGCTTTTAGATGGAAAAGAAGTGGACGTCATGCCGGTGTTCCAGATGTACAAGATCCACGTGCAGGACTTTGATCTGGACACTACGTATCAGATCTCTCAGACTCCGAAGGATCTGATTGTGCGATGGGCACGGGATAGCGGCACCATCAAGCCTGCGGCCATTCATGGCGGCGAGGGCACAAACCACTGGTTCCACCGCACCGCTAACGGTCGCGGAGCGGCAATGATCACTATCATTACGGGGAATCAGGGTAAGTTCGGAACCGGATGCCACCAATGGTCCGGTAACTACAAGACGGGCGCCTGCCAGGGAACTCCTTGGAGCGGCTACGGCATCGGAACGTGGGGCCAGGAGGACCCGTTCGAGCTGAATCTCGATCCGAACGCGCACGGCAAAGAAATCCACACGAAGTATTTCGAGTATGGCGAGGAGCCGGCGTACTGGAATCACGGCGACCGTGCCCTGATTGTCAATACACCCAAGTACGGACGGAAGGTATTTACCGGGAAGACCCACATGCCGTCACCGACGAAAGTCGAATGGACGGTGAACGTGAACCTGCTCAACAATTCGAAGTACCACTACGACATGGTGAAAAATGTGGATTCGAATGTTGAGTGCATTGTCGTCCAGGATCTGGAGATGACGTCCGGCGTGAACTATGCCGACGTCGCCCTGGCGATTAACTCATGGATGGAATTCACGTATCCGGAAATGGTGAATTCGTGCTCGAATCCCTGGCTCCAGGTTTGGAAGGGCGGCATCAAGCCGTTGTATGACACCCGTAACGACATGGACACTTATATTCTCGTCGCCCAGAAGTGGGGGGAGATCACCGGTGACAGGCGATTCACGGACACATGGAAGTTTGTGATCGAAAACAAAGTGGACGTTTACCTTCAGCGTATTTTCGACTCTTCCAGCACAACCTACGGATACAAAGCAAAGGCGTTGTTACAGTCCGAGAAGGGCTGGTTTATG
>JBBRRL010000143.1:0-6304 GCA_038200775.1 Nitrospirales bacterium | reverse complement strand
GGGAAGAGCTTGTCCACTGAGGCGCAGTTTCACCGCGCGGCCTACGGAACACCAAGCGGCCCCGAGGAATCTCAGTATCCGTGGGGCAATACGCCCCCAGATAAGTCGCGTGGCAACTTCGACTTCGACCGATGGGATCCAATTGCGGTGTCGGCATCACCCGGAGGCGATAGTGCCTTCGGTGTCTCGCAACTCGTCGGCAACGGCTGGGAATGGACCTCCACTGTGTTCCACCCCTTCGCCGGCTTTGAACCGTTCTCCTTTTATCCCGGTTACTCAGCCCCATTTTTCGGCGGCGGCCATTACGTGCTGAAAGGCGGCTCCGCACTCACTGGGGCGCCTTTACTCCGGCGCTCCTTTCGAAACTGGTTTAGGCCCGACTATCGGTATCTCTACGCCGGCTTTCGGTGTATAGAGAACTGATGTCCTCGCCTTCTTCACCGACTCTGCTCACGTTTGCCGCCGAGGTGCGGGCTGGGCTGAGCAAACTCACTCAGCGCGAACTTCCTTCGATCTACCTCTATGACGAGATCGGCACGGCGCTGTTCGATGCCATCACGCTTCTCCCTGAATATGGCCTCACGCGCGCTGATGAGCGTCTCATGCGGCGCTATGCGCCTGAGGTTTTGGAGCGCCTGGCGCCCCCGGTGGTGGTCGCGGAACTCGGAAGCGGTACAGGAAAGAAGACCCGATGGATGCTCGAGGCCATGGCGCGCCGTGAGCCGGTCAACTATTTTCCCATCGATATTTCCGCATCCGCCCTAGTGAAATGCCGACAAGAGCTTTCGGAGATAGGCGCTGTTAGCATCGTGGGACTCGAAAAGTCTTATCTGGATGGGCTAGCTCATGTGGCCCGCTTGCGTCACAAGGGTCAAACTTTGCTGGTGCTGTTCCTCGGGAGTACGATCGGGAATTTCGAGCGGCCCGCGGCTGAGGTGTTTCTCCGTCGGATACGTGAGTATCTTCTGCCGGGGGATGCCATGCTTCTGGGCACAGATCTGGAAAATGAGGTTGCGGCGATGCTGCGCGCCTACGACGATCCGGCAGGCGTTACCCGCGCCTTCAATCTCAACCTGCTCGCGCGGCTTAATCGGGAACTTGGCGCTAACTTCGTGGTCCATCAGTTCGAGCATGAGTCGCGCTTTAACGACACTCATCGCCGTATTGAGATGCATCTACGGTCGAAGCGCCGGCAGACCATCTCAATTGCGGCCGCAGAGTTTTCGTGTACCCTCCAGGAAGGCGAAACAATCTGGACCGAAGCCTGCCACAAGTTTCGCCTCGAGGAAATCCCCGCAATGGTCCAGCGCGCTGGCTTCATCTGCGAGGCCCAGTGGGTGGACGGATAATGGGCGTTCGCTGAAAACCTCTGCATTGCGGCGAACGAGACTTCTTCCAAGGCGTGAACGCCGTTGTCGCCTTTCGAAACGTTTCGTATCGCATCGGGAACCGCCAACTTCTTCACGATCTAAGCTTTGAATTATACCCCGGCGAGACACTGGTCCTGCTGGGACGCAGTGGTTCGGGCAAGACCACAGCATTAAAAATGGTCAATGATCTCCTCCGTCCAACCAGTGGAGAGGTGTTGGTGGAAGGCGTGGCGACGACCGTTTGGGATCCGATCCGCCTCAGGCGGCGCATCGGCTATGTGATTCAGGATGTCGGTCTATTCCCTCATTTCACAATCGCCGATAATGTCGGTCTTGTGCCTCGTCTCGAAGGCTGGTTACCGTCCGCTGTCCGGGAGCGCGTAGATACGCTCCTTGGGCAAGTGGGCCTTCCGCACGAGCAATTCGCGACGCGGTATCCGCGAGAGTTGTCGGGAGGCCAACGCCAGCGTGTCGGGGTCGCTCGCGCACTCGCCGCAGACCCGCCGCTGTTGCTGTTTGACGAGCCGTTCGGCGCGCTCGATCCAGTCACGCGGGTTGAGCTGCAACGCCAGTTCACGACACTGCAGCTCAAGTTCAACAAGACCGCCCTGTTTGTCACGCACGATGTCCGGGAGGCGCTTCTGCTGGGCAGCCGTATCGGGCTGTTGCACAACGGGCGGCTAGACGTACTGGCGACGCCCGCTGAATTTCTTCATGCGTCGACACCGGAAGCTCAAGCCTTTCTAGCCTGCCTTGACTTGAAGAAGGATGCCTGAGTGGACAGCCTCGCGCGGGAAATCCTTGACCTGACCCTCGAGCATCTATGGCTCGTCATCATGGCCATACTGATCGCTGCGGCTCTTGGAATCGCCGGCGGCATCCTGCTCACACGCAGACCTTCCTGGCGCGGGGTAGTCCTCGGATTCGCCAATGTCATGCAGACCATCCCGAGTCTGGCCCTGTTTGGCTTTTTGATCCCGGTCCCATTGATAGGGGGGATCGGCAAGCACACCGCGATTCTGGCGCTTGTGCTCTACGCGCTGTTGCCGATTTTGCGTAACACGCTGACGGGAATTCTGGGTGTAGACGCCGCCGTGCGGGAATCCGCCATCGCCATGGGAATGACCAATAGGCAACTCTTGTGGGAAGTGGAGGTCCCGCTTGCCGCGCGAACGATCCTAGCGGGGCTGCGAGTCGCGACCGTGACCACCATCGGCACTGCGACGATCGCGGCCGCAATCGGGGGCGGTGGGCTGGGTGTGTTCATCTTCCGGGGGCTGGCCTCTCTCGACACGACGTTGATTCTGGCCGGCGCTATTCCGGCAGCACTGATTGCGCTTATCGCCGATGGAGGTCTTGGATGGGCCGAGCGCAAATTTTTTATAGCCTGATCGCATCAAGCCTTCTTATCGTTTTTGTCGGCTCGGGCACCGGCTGCTCCCGAGACCGGCCCCTTGTCGTCGGGTCAAAGAATTTTACCGAGCAGCTCATACTGGGCGAAATTGTCGCCCAGCATGTGGAGCACCGGTTACAGATCAGGGTGGATCGCAAATTTAACCTCGGCGGCACGTTGTTGGCCCACCAGGCGCTCGTGAGCGGAGGCATCGATCTTTATCCGGAATATACAGGTACCGCACTGACCTCTATTCTTAAGCTCCCTCCTTCCCGCGATCGTCAGCAGGCGTTTGAGCAGATTCAATCTGAGTACCTGCGCCGCTTTCACGTCGCCTGGCTTGCCCCGCTTGGGTTCAATAATACGTTTGCCATGGTTGTGCGCGGTGAGGACGCGCGTCGGGGCCAGCTAAAAACGCTGAGTGATGCCGCAAAGCCCGGGCAGGGTTGGGGGCTCGGTGTCGGGTACGAGTTCCAGCAGCGCCCGGATGGTCTCGCAGGCCTGCTGAAGACATATGGACTGCCGCTCAAGGGATCGGTACGAACAATGGACCTCGGCTTGATCTATAAGGCCCTGGAGCAGAGACAGGTGGATATGGTCGCAGGTAACGCCACGGATGGATCGCTTGCAACAATGGACGTCACGGTGCTTCAGGACGATAAGCAGTATTTCCCCCCCTACGAGGCGGCCGTTGCTGTCCGGACCGCCAGCCTTGAAGCACGCCCTGCATTACGCGAAGCACTGGCAGAGCTTTCAGGGAAATTCACAGATGCGGGTATGCAGAAACTGAACTCTCAGGTGGACGGGGCACATCGCCCGGTGAGCGAAGTCGCACAACAGTTTCTCAACAGTGCCGGCTTGCGCTGAGGATCACTTCGCCTCATGGACGCTCTTGCCGCAGTTCACGACGATCGCGTCGAAGCTCTCGCTCGTCATGTCGAAGCTTCTTCTTCTCAGGCTGCACCGCCTTACGATCACTCTCAAGCTGTTTTCGGTCCTCCTCGAGGCCAGCCTCGCTGGCTCCGGATTGCTTCTCTCTTAGAAGCAGGTTGCGGTCCTTGTGCCGCTGCGCCAAGTCTTCTCGAACATCCAGGCTCTGCTGACGGATCTCTTCTCTGTCTTGGAGAAGCTCCTGATGATCACGGGCGATTTCTTCCGGCGAGGCTGCGGTGCGGGATACGTAAGCCCGAAACACGTTAGCATGCAAACGGCGACGCCTATGGGCAAAGCTCCTCTTCATTGTATTCCCCGGCCAGAAGAGAGCAACAGAAGTCATCTGTGATGCCACACTAAGCATGTTTGCGCGAGGACGGACTAGGCGCGGGACAAGCAGCGAGGCGAGGCCGACGTGGCCTCGCCTCCGTGTATCTTCGTCGGATAATTCTTATTGCGCTTTTTTCTCATTCTGGTCTTTGTGCAGGTCGCGACGATCATGACGGCGTTCGCGCTTGTCTTGGCGAAGGTCTTTCTTGTCGTGTTGGATGTCCTTATTGTCTCCTCGAAGGTCCTTCCGGTCTTCCTGGAGTTGAGACTGGCTTGCGCCGGATTGCTTGTCTTGAAGAAGATCCTTGCGGTCATTCTGACGGTCCTGCCGGTCTTCACGCAAATCGCGCCTATCCTGTCGAATTTCTTTATTATCCTGATGCAGATCCCGGCGATCACGAGAGATATCACCCGACGGCGCGCCTGGCGCGGCAGGGGTGGGCGGGGCCGTACTCTGTGCCCGGCCGACGTCATTCCCGCCTAGAAACGCTAGCATTAACAAAGCCGCACTGACCATTATCGTTTTCCGCATTGCTTCCTCCTTTAAAAATTAAATTGTACCTTTAGACCGTGAATCTTCCTAAATATTTATCTTAGGAAGAACTTGATATACCTGATGCACACCCCACGCCAGAATCACAAATCTTTGCATTACAAGGCTTTCTTCGCGTGCCGCGGAGTCGAGTCGCTCGATGATGTCTGATTTGAGGTAGCGGCTGGCGCCGACGGGGTATCATTACACCCGCCCACCCTGAAGGCTGCCAAGACAGCCTTCTTTTCCCCTGGCACCACCCGCCAAGCAAAGCTTGCTCGACCCGAAGGCCTGATGATTATTGAGGCCGCCGGGGTAATTCCTCTTTGCATCATCCTTCCCTGTGCTTATCTGGCCTCTGCCATTGCACCTACCATTTCACCCGCCTGCCCCCCGGACGGCCATTTCACCCCAGCCCAACCCTACGCCTGAAGCAGGCTCTTTCCCGAGGGGCGCATCCCTTTCCCATCGCCCTGGCCACCGCCAAGACGGTGGCCTTCCCCTGGACAGCCTCTTCTCCATTACAGCCGCCAAGCAAAGCTTGCTCTCCATTGCACCCTCCCTCCCCGAGTTCGCCAAGACAAACTCCTTCTCCCCTTACACCCAACACTGCACCCGCCCTTCCCCGGCCGCACCGGGGCGCGTCTTTTTCCCGTGCCCCCGAACTCGCCATTGCACCCATCCACCCTGGAATCATTCGACCCGTTGCATATAAAGGCAACGGGTGCCCCGGACAGATTCCTTCGCCCCCTGACGAGATCGTCTCGCCCGTTGGCCTGATGATTGTTAAAGGCCGCCGGGGTAATTCCTCTGTTTCCTTTCGCGATCTCCACGTGTTGCTTTTTTTTAAGTCTCTGGGCTGCTATCATAAGTGCATGCAACGTAAGGCCTCGTACACAGTCGCCGTTGTCGGCGCCACAGGAGCTGTGGGCACCGAGATGATCGCAATCCTTGAGGAACGGAAGTTTCCGGTGGGAGAACTTCGCGCGCTCGCATCCGTGCGATCTGCTGGGGGAACCATTTCCTTCAAGGGGCAGGACCTCGTTCTCCAAGAACTTACCGAGGTGTCCTTTGCGGGGGTTGATCTTGCCTTGTTTTCTGCCGGCGCCGAGATCAGCCGAAAATTCGCGCCGCTTGCTGTACAGGCGGGTGCGATCGTGATCGACAATAGCGCAGCGTGGCGTATGGACCCCGCGGTGCCGCTCGTGGTCCCCGAAGTGAACAAGGCGGATCTAAGCTGGCATAAGGGACTCATTGCAAACCCCAATTGTTCTACCATCCAGATGGTCGTCGCGTTGGAGCCTTTACACACGGCCGCGCGCATCAAGCGCGTCGTGGTAACCACGTTCCAATCGGTATCCGGGACCGGGAAAGAGGCGATGGATGAACTGCTGGAGGAATCCCGTGACCTCCTGGCATTTAAAGAGGTAACGCCCTCCGTGTATCCGCATCAGATCGCCTTTAACTGTCTCCCGCATATCGACGACTTTCTTGCGACGGGGTATACCAAGGAAGAGATGAAGATGGTCAACGAGACGCGCAAGATCATGGGCGATGACACGATTCAGGTGACGGCGACAACAGTTCGCGTGCCGGTCTACGTCGGCCATTCCGAATCCGTCAATATCGAGACTGAGTCGAAACTTTCGGCGAATGAGGCCCGGGCGCTGCTTGCCGAGGCCCCGGGCGTCATGCTGTATGACGACCCCGTCCATAAGATCTATCCGACGCCGCTCGACGTCGCCG
>JBBRRL010000142.1:0-6367 GCA_038200775.1 Nitrospirales bacterium | reverse complement strand
GACATTATCATTCATAAGAAGGAGGTGTCCTCATGACCGCGCTGAAATTACCAGAATCTCTGTTGACCGACTTGGCGGCCGACCTGCCAACCGTCGAATACGCCTATCAGATGGGTTATGACTATGGCCGACACGGCCCGAGCGAGATCAACTGTTATTTCACGCTCTTTGCCACGGCGGAACACACCAGGGCATGGGAAGAAGGCAAAGCGGATGCTGCAGCCGGGAAATAGCAACCTCTCCAGCGACGAGCTTTCGACGTCGCTCATCATTCCGGCCGCGACCGGAATCCGGCCGAGCGCCGGCGTCGCCCTCCCTGCCCTGTTCGCTCCCGATCCCTCGACCGCAAAGCGCGTCTTCGAATTCTTCACCGCCAATATCCGCAACCCGAACACACGCCGCGCCTATGCCAAGGCAGCGGCCAGCTTTGCGTCCTGGTGCGAGGCCCGCGGCCTCGACCAGCTCCGGGACGTGCAGCCCGTCCACGTCGCGGCTTACGTCGAAGAACTTCAGCTCCGCGTCAGCGCGCCCAGCGTCAAGCTGCAGCTCTCAGCCCTGCGAAAGCTTTTCGATTGGCTGGTGATTGGCCAGGCCATGCCTTCAAACCCCGCCAGCGTGGTCCGGGGACCGAAGCACAGCGTCAAGAAAGGCAAGACGCCGGTGCTGACCGCCGAGGAAACCCGGACGCTACTTGACGCCATCGATACGCGGACGCCTATCGGCCTTCGCGATCGCGCCCTGATCGGGCTTATGGTCTATACCTTCGCCCGCGTCGGCGCGGCGGCCGAGAAGATGCGCGTCGAAGATATTTACGTGCAGGGCCGCAGGACTTGGGCGCGGCTGCACGAAAAGGGCGGCAAGCGCCATGAAATGCCCTGCCATCACAAGCTGGATGAATACCTTGCCGAGTACATCCTCGCAGCGGGCATCGCGAACGACGCGAAAGGGTTCTTATTTCGCACGACGGAGGGTCAGTCCGGTTATCTCACCGAACGCCCGATGAGTCAGGCGGATGTCTACCGCATGATACGGCGCCGGGCGGCCGACGCCGGCATCAAAACGCGGATCGGTTGCCATACCTTTCGCGCGACCGGCATCACCGAATACTTGCGCAACGGCGGCAAGCTTGAAGTGGCGCAACAAATGGCGAACCATGAAAGCGCCCGCACGACCGGACTTTACGACCGGCGCAACGATCAGGTCTCGCTCGATGAAGTCGAGCGTATTTTGATTTAGGTCGGCATTAACAAACACGCCTGGGGAGCGAAGGCATGAGCTGGTACGCAAGTTGTTTACTTCTTTTTATCGGCCTCTACCCTCACTTTGAGGCCAAGCAATCAATCGGGAATTACGCGACCGAGGCGAACCGTCTCAGTCGGATCAACGCCTAAAGCAGCAGGCGCATCCTTTGCCGGTACGCTCGGCTTCAACGTCAGGCAAGCGTCATCGAAATGGCGCATCGTCCGTTTGTCGATAGCGCCAACTTCATGCAGGGCTTCCATCGTCTCGTGTATCGACGCCATTGCATCCCCTCGATATTTTTTAGTCATCTGCTTTCGTTTCCACAAATTGCTTTCTTACCTATGAGGAACTGAGAGACGCCCGCAAATCGGTCAAAGTGACCATCAACGTCAATGGCTCCAAGGGCGATGGGTCAAACCCGAGCGCCGTATAGAAGGCTTTGGCTTCTTCGGAAATGGCATGCACGAGGATGCCACGAATCCCGATAGTATCGGCTGCCGCGAGCACCCGCAAACCGGCATCGCGGAACAGAGCACGGCCGATGCCCTTGCCTTGGTAACGCTGATGAACCGCCAGTCGTCCAAGCAAAACAACAGGTATCGGTTCGGGCATGTTGCGTCGAAACCGGCCGGTGGCTGCGGTGACGGCCACGGCCCCAGATGCGAGGGCATAATAGCCGACGACCTGTCGGTCCTCGCACAGGACAAAGGTGCGTGTGGCACCGCTGGCCTGATTTGCCAGCGCTCGGCGGCGCAGCCAGTCATCTAGGCTTGGCGTCCCCGAATAAAAATCTGTTAGTCCATGCGAAGTATCGAGCGGTACCGGCGGGTCCAACGTCATGCAGGTTCCCAAGGAACCGGTGTTTGCATCGTGCGGCGCAGGCGTTCATTCGGCTGCACGGGCTGTTCGAGCCGCGTCAGAAAGGCGGTATAGGCTTCAGGGCTCACCGTCAGCACTGTGCGGTCCAGCAAGGCCTCTTCCGCAGCCCGCTTGGCGGCTTCAAGGATGAAGTCCGTGCGGTTCTTGCCCTGCGCTTGCGCCCCCCGGTCGATCAAGTCACGCAGATCCGGCAAAATCCGTAGATTCAGGCTATCTCGCTTCGGGGTCACATTGTGCGTCGTTGGCATGAGCCACCTCCATTTCTGATTCCAGAATACCATAACGTAAAGACGTTGTCATTACGTTTGGCAATACGCCACGATGAACAGTCATCTGTCCATCTTGATGACAAGTACGCAAGTTGGATATAGCCAAGCGCGTTCTGTCAAAGCCCCGGCAGTGCCGGCTGCCGTTGGCCGTCGTCCTTCAGCTTGTACCCTTTCACGAAAGCAAGCCTGTCTCCGTTGAACATGAAGCGGATGTTGACGAAGTACTTGCTGTCGTAGGTGCTTTTGTAGAGGAACTGATTATCGAGCAGCTCCCGCAAGCCGCGGAAATACGTGGTGCGCGGCAAAGTGGTTTCGGCCAAGGACAGCATCACGACATCCGTGCCGGGCTTCTCCCGGACCTGGTTATAGACGATCTCGAAGACCGCCAGACCCGCTTTCGTCAGCCCCGCTGCCTGCTTCAGGCCCGCGAGGTAGAGCTTGACGAAGCGCTCCTTATCAACCTCTTCCCATTCGTAAACCACTGCCCCGCCCCGCCCAATGATCTCCCCCGTGCCGGTATCGACGACAAGGCCTTTTTCTTCGTTGCCGATGCGGGTACGCTTCGATTTCTTGATTTCATGCTCATCGGGAATGCTGGGATTGGTCCTGTAAACAGGCACCCCCCGCTTTTCCGAAACAGCGCCTTCCGGCTGAAACTCTTGTTCCATTTTCGATTCCCGCTTTTGCAACTACAGTTCATGAACCTTGGAACAGAAGTCGCAACTAGGCAAGAGGTTTTTGCGACTGAAGTTTTAAAATCAGGGACAACTGTTTCGGAATCTGGGACTCGGGAATGATAGATTTCAATGGGTTACGTATCTTCCCCTTCTTAGTACTAAGAAAACATCATCCAATCAAGCCCGCAGCGCGCCCACAACGCTGGCAAGGGATTGATTGGATTCCATACCCTTTCGAAGAAGCTGCATTCAGTCGTATGCAGCTACAAAAAGCCCAAAAATCGCGTCTTCCCTGAACGGCGCGCCGAAATTTTCTGGTCAGCTGCCCCCGCACGCTTTCGCCGTCCACTCCTCCCCATTGATAGCGTTCGGCCCTTCCCTATCGGGCCGCGCCTTCGGCGCAAGTGCTCGCCAGCCTTAAAGTCGGGCGGCATGGCCTTGAGCCAATCTTCTGTGCGGGTTGTTTCACAATGCATTAGCGCGAGTTTTACCCAGCCGTCACCCTCACAAGCCAGCACCTCGGCTGTGATAAGGCGCTCTCCGATCATCCGGGACTTCGCCCGTGCGGATTGCTTTTGTTTCCAGACAGACTCCCGCCATCGGATCACATCGCCCACGATAAACGTATCGCCGCAGGGTATCCATCTGGTCATCTGTGCATCACTCTTGCAAGATGACTGTCCATCTTGGTATAAAGATGACTAGCAGAAAAGGTGGAGGCCATGAAAACCATTGCCGTTATTTCCCAAAAAGGCGGAGCGGGCAAAACGACGCTCGTTATCAACCTTGCCGGTGCCGCCCAAGCCGCTGGCTTGTCCGTCGTGATTATCGATCTTGATCCCCAGGCCAGCGCGAAAGTCTGGCATGACCATCGGCAGAAGGAAAGCCCGGTGGTCATCTCGGCCCAGTCCAAGCGTCTGCCGGAGGTTATCGCAACCGCCAAGGATCACGGAGCGGATCTCTGCATTATCGACACCGCGCCCCATTCTGAAACCGCCGCCCTCGACGCCGCCAAGGCCGCCGACGTTATTTTGATACCCTGCCGTGCCAGCTACATCGACCTGAAAGCCGTTTCGACAACTGTGGACATCGTCAATCTTGCCAAACGTCCTCCGGCAATGTTCGTCCTCAGCTGCGTTCGTCCGGGCGACAAATCGCTACCTGACGACGCCGAAAAGGCGCTTTCCGAGCACGGCCTGCAAATCTCGCCCGTGCGCATCAGTCTTCGTTCCGATTGTGTCCATGCCCTTACGGCAGGCCAGACCATCAGCGAATACGCGCCCGGTGGCGCCGCTGCGCAGGAAGTTCATCAGTTATTCAAGCTGGCTTATCATCAAGATGGAAAGATGACTGTACATCAAGCTGACAGGGAGACAATACACGCATGAAAAAGCCTTCTTTAGCCGAGGCGATGCAATCGCACGACACCAAGGCAAGCGCGCCATTAATCGCGGAGACGTCGGAAAGAAAACCCTCGAACGGTATTCAGCCGGGCAGGGTAGGGAAGAAGCAGGTTCTTGGCTACTTCACGGCGGAATGCAAAAAGCAGCTCAAGCAGATGGGCGTAGATCAGGATAAAACCGAGCAGGACTTCCTCGCAGAGGCCCTGAACCTTCTTTTCACCAAATACGGAAAGCCGACAATCGCCTAGAGCGGCGGAAGACGCACCATGACAGACCAACGAGACAAGGGCCTGCAGCGCATCGGGGATATTCTCCCCAAGGTTATCGACCAGAAGGCTATCAAGCCTTTTACCGCCATGCATGCACGCCTTCTCGCCCCCATGGCGGAGCCTGAAGACGTCAAGGACATCCTCTATCAGCATTCGGTGCTCTGCCAGACCTGCATGCCCTACCGCGACCCCGGCGATACCCGACTGTGGTCACGGCGCAACGGCATGATAAAGCTGGAACTTCAGGCGGGAAGGGTGATGGACCCAACGACCGATGACTTTGTCGATGTCGGCCTGCCTTTCGGCCCCAAACCGCGCTTGGTTCTTTACCACCTGAACGCCGAGGCCATGCGCACCCAATCGCCGATCCTCAACCTTGAGGACAGCCTGACTGCTTTCGTCAAGCGGACCCTCGGCCTCGACGTGGGAGGCCGAACGATCAAGACTGTGAAGGAGCAGCTGAACCGCCTCGCCGCCGCCGACTTCCGGCTTGGAGCGAGCAAGGACGGCCGCGCCGTCACCATCAAAGGCACGGTTATCGAAGGATTGGAGCTTTGGGCACCCAAGGATGAGCGCCAGCGCGTTCTCTGGGCGACGCAGGTCATGTTCGGGCAGCGGTATTTCGAGAGCCTACTGGAGCATGCCGTACCATTGAATGAAGAAGCCGTCACGCGGCTCTCGCACAGTGCCATGGGCCTCGACGTTTACACGTGGCTTGCGCAGCGGCTCCACCGCGTCGATCCTGTCAAGCCAGCCTTCGTGCCATGGACTTCCCTGAAGGAACAATTCGGCCACGGGTACGACCGCATGGACAACTTCAAGCGGGTTTTCAGAACCACGCTGATGCAGGTAGCCGCCGTTTACAAGGACGCTAAATTCTCGATGGACGGGAAGGGGATGCGTCTCAAGAACAGCCGGCCACCCGTCCTGAAACGCTATGCGCTTGATCGAGTGAAGTGAGGAATGGGATATGCACAGTTTTGTGGAAAACCCCTGTGGATAGAACCACTTATCCACGGGCACTTTGTAGGGGCTTTTACGGGCAGTTTGTAGGAGAAGGTCGCGGGCACTTTGTAGGACAAGCCTATAGATTCAATCCTATAGACTCTCCGCTAGTTGTCCGGCGCGATCCGTGGAAAACGCTGCGCGTTTCCACACCGCCGCTTGGCCCGGCGACCGCTAAACATGTATCCTGACCGAAAAACCAAAATCAAAACCTTCCTATGAAGGCAAAGGCAAAACCCGATGATCAAACCAGACGCCGAAGAGCAACTGCTGGAAGAGTTTCTGGGAACCCCGGAAGGCGAAGCATGGGATGCCTTCGTGCAGCAGGGCAGGGAAGCGATCGAGCGAGGAAACGCAACGGTCGAAATGCCTACGGCGTTGTTCACCCTGATTTTGCCCGAGCTTTTATCCCCCTTCGATTTCCTCGCCCTGAAACAGGCGTGGAACCGGCTTTGCGATGAGCGCGGTAGAGCCGACCTGAAAAAAACAGTGCCAGAACCTGTGCCTGAAAGTGACGACGAGCCGTTTTGACGCGGCTGCTGCTGGCCCTCATTTTCGCGCAAGGCCTTGTTTACCCACAAGATAAACCCCTGATTTCACATGAAACAACGGGCTATACGGAG
>JBBRRL010000141.1:0-6384 GCA_038200775.1 Nitrospirales bacterium | reverse complement strand
CCCGCCACATGGCCAATGGTTTATACGGGAACCTGTGCCTCAGCCGCTTCCCGCTGGTCTCCCACAAAAGCTACAACCTCACCTGCCTGCCTTTCGAACCGCGTGGCTGTCTCCGCACCGATGTTGATTATGGCGGGGGCCCTCTGCACATCTTCAATGTTCATCTGGGGCTCCGGTACCGCGAACGGATCAGGCAAGCGCAAATGCTGTCAGACATCCTTGATCCGCGCGAGTTGGCGGGACCACGGCTGCTGCTGGGAGATTTTAACGAATGGTTCAACGGGCGAGCGTCACGCCTTTTACGCTCAGAATTTGGCCATCCTTTCGGACGACGAAAGAAGCTGCGGACCCATCCGAGCCCGTTCCCTGTGTTTTCGCTGGATCGGATCTACCACGATCCGGCACTGCGTCTCGACCACGTCAAGGTTCATACCAGCCGGCGCGCCAGGATCGCATCGGACCACCTGCCGACGTATGCCGATATCCAGCTGATTTCACACAATAGCGGAACCTGCTAGCTCCATGAGGCGGTATTCTTAACGATTTTCCCTTCCTGAATCACCGTCACAATCCGATTCGGATCTTCCAATAGGGCTATGTCCTCCAGCGGATTCCCGTCTACCAGGATAAGGTCCGCCAGTTTCCCCGTCTCGATGCTACCGATGTCCCGTTCCAACCCCAACAGCGAAGCCGCAGAACTCGTGGCGGCACAAATAGCCTGAACAGGGGTCAGACCCAGATCAACCATCCGGCGAAGCTCCTGGGCGTTATGCCCATGCAGGTTAAAGGGTGTTCCGGCATCGGTGCCCATCGCAATTCGCACTCCTGCCCTGATGGCTTTCTGAAAATTGGCCTTGAGGCCCTCTCCCAAAAGAGTGACCTTCTGAAACGCTTCGTCCGGGATGCCGCCCATTTTGCCGCACTCGACGCCCGTTTGGATCGCCGACAGTGTGGGCACGAGGAACGTTTTATGAAGGAGAAATAACTTCAGCGCATCATCGTCCAGGAGAGTCCCATGCTCGATGGAATGGACACCTGCTCGGATGGCGTTTTTCATGCCTTCTGCGCCGTGCGCGTGGGCCGCCACCCGGCGCCCGGCCCGTGTCGCTTCCTCGACGGCGGCTTGAAGCTCATCGAATGTCAATTGGGGTGATCCCGGGGAGGCGCCCGGAGTCAGCACTCCGCCGGTGGCGATCAGCTTGATCACATCGGCGCCTTCCTGTACTTGTTCACGCACCGCCCTGACAACGTCGTCCCGGCCGTCCGCCTGACGTCCGATGAACCACGCGTGACCGCCCGTCATGCAGATGGCAAGACCCGCACTGAGCGTGCGCGGTCCGGGGATGATCCCGGCCCGTATGGCTCGCCCGAGCGAAATCGAGATGTGATCGCGAGACCCTACGTCACGCACGGTAGTGATCCCTGCATTCAGCGTGGCCCGCGCATGGGTCGCGGCTTTCACAGCGGTAATGGTGCGATCGTCCTGCTGAAAGGTGGCAATCGGGTCGGGGCCGGCATCGAGACAGTAGTGGACATGGCAGTCGATGAGGCCCGGGAGCACTGCCTTGCCCCGGCCGTCAAGCGCGCGAACGTCGTTTGGAAGCTTGGCGGCGCGGTCGGACCCGACCCACAAGATCCGGCCGCTGTCGACAATCAACGTAGTCCGGTCGTGCCAATTGCCGTTGCCGTCTATGAGAAAGGCATGACGTATTGCGAGAGGGGCCATTCTGCGCTCATTGTCATGTGAAATGTGGAGGTCGCTACTTCATGTTTGAGACTACTGCGACGTCAGAACGTCCATGACTTCCTGGATGTGGCCATCCACTTTGACCTTCCGAAAGATGGCTTTTAGCTTGCCCGTCTCATCGATGACGAACGTGCTCCGCTCGATGCCCCAATAGGTTTTCCCATACATGCTCTTTTCTTTAAACACCCCATAGGCCTTTGACACTTCGGCGTTCTCGTCGCTCAGCAGCGTGAAAGGCAGGCTGTATTTCTTGGTGAATTTCTGATGCGATTCCAGGTCATCGGTGCTGATGCCCAGCACCACGGTGTTGGCTTTTTTGATGCCTGTGATCTCATCACGAAATCCACATGCCTGTTTGGTACAACCCGGGGTGTCGTCCTTAGGATAGAAGTACAGCACAACCTGCTTGCCCGCCAAGCTCTTCAGCGTGATGGCGCCGCTGCCGCTCGGCAATGAAAAATTAGGCGCGTTGTCACCGACCGATAGTTGAGAGCTCATGACCCCTCAGTCCTTTCTTCTACCTGGTGCCGGCGGGCGGCAATTGAGCAGCAGCGGTCTCCGGAGCAGGGTGCGGGCTGTCAGCGGGCCCCATCAGAGGAGTGGAATCGGTGCCGGTAGGAAGCATGACGGTAAAAGCCGCACCGTCCCCCGGCCTGCTTTCGACATTGACCTTTCCGCCATAACCTCTGACGATCTCCCGAACGATATGCAGGCCGAGTCCCGGCCCCTTTCCCGGTTCTTTCGTCGTAAAGAATGGATCAAAGACTCTGGGAAGGTCGTTGTCAGGGATGCCCGGTCCGGTATCCTTCACGGTGACGAGAATATATCCATCAGAACTACGCGTTGTCACCGTGAGGGTCCCATGTCCCTCCATGGCCTGGAGGGCGTTCGTGACAAGGTTCAGAAAGACCTGCAGCACCTCTTCGCGCTTGCCACGAAGCGACGGCAGTGTGCCATAGTGGGTGACAATCGTGACATCGTCCAGGATATTGGCCCTTCGCGCCATGTTAACCGCCTGGTCCAAGGTCTGGTTGATGTCCACCTCGGCTAGGCGCTCCGGCCGGGCGCGTTGGGCAAAGGTATTGAGATCGCGGACGATCGTGGCGATTCGCTGGCCGGCGTCTAAAATCGCATCCACGTACTCTCGAACAACCTCCTGAGGCGGCTCATCCCGCAGGTGC
This sequence comes from Nitrospirales bacterium, assembly GCA_038200775.1. GTDB lineage: Bacteria > Nitrospirota > Nitrospiria > Nitrospirales > NS-4 > NS-11. The sequence goes on along the minus strand of JBBRRL010000141.1, from coordinate 3,456 downwards.
TCTGAGAATCCCAGCATGATGTAGAGTGGATTATTAATCTCATGGGAGATGCCCGCGACAAGGGTGCCGATCGTCGCCATTTTCTCGGTCTGGATCAGGTGATCGCGAAGTTCGCGTTCATGCTGTCCGAGCTTCCACATCAGACGCGCTGCAACGGCCCCTAAAACTTCGGCTCCCGGAGGCTTGTTTTGAAGCAGTTTTTCAATCGAGGGATCGCTCGTTGCGTTGACGATAAGTTCTGCGTTTGTGCGAGCAAGCAACTCCCGGGCATCCGATGTGGTTGGGACCCCCATATGCTTCGCGATTCGCAGTCCGGGCGCATCAGGGTCGATATCCGCGATGCCGAGCACCTCGACGCCTCGCTCATGGGCAAAAAGCTCGAGCAGAGCAGCCCCGCCTGTGCCTGCCCCAATAATGACGACTCGCAGGGGAGCAGAAGGAGAGTTATCCATTGGCGTCATTGACCCTGACTAGCCTGACCGCAGACCAGCCTGCTTGGCTCGGCGGCCGACCGAATTATCCTGACATGTCAGGGATTCCCTGACAAGCCTCGAATTCTGTTTCCGAAGAAGCATGTTGTGGTTGACGCCCGGAAGCTTTTGAAGTAAGACTGCTATTCCGTGAAAGGGTTGTTCTCAGCCAATGGCTGTGTCTATCGCTAAAAAGCGCGAATAGCGAATATGCGCGCGCCGGTCGTTTTGCCGGGACGAAAGCTGTCCCATCAACTAAAGGAGGGCACTATGGGCTTGGGAAGAGTGCTGATCGTTGACGACGAGGAGAACATCAGAAAGCTTGTACGGATTACGTTAGCGAAGGCCGGGTACGACGTCATCGAGGCAGAAAACGGAGAAAAGGGAATCGCTGCAGTGCGTGCGGGCGATAACCCCCTGATGTTGGACGCTATTATTTGCGATCTTAAAATGCCTAAAGTCAATGGCATGGAGGCCATCGCGTTTTTTCGCGCGCAGTTTCCATCCGTGCCCGTGGTGGTGTTGACCGGGCATCCTACGGTGGAAGGCGCCAGCGAGCTGTTTAAGAAGGGGATCGTGGAGTATCTCATGAAGCCGGTGGACCCCGACAAGTTAGTTGCTGCCGTTGGCAAGGCGGTAAAGGCGCACGTTCTGTTTAAAGATCAATTCAGCACATAGTTTTGCGGCTGATCTGAAAGAGCGTGCCGATGGCCGTACGCATTAAATTAGGGACCCGACGCGCCCCCCCGGCCCTCATGAGAATAGTGCCGCGAAGCTGTAAAAGTGCTGGATGCCCGTGAACCGCCGGCACTAGGGCACGGCAATCAGCCTTTAAGCGCGCTCCGCTGCTCCATCGCTTTAGCCACCACGGCCAGAAGTTTTTGGCTCTCGACGGGCTTGGGCACATAATCGGACACGCCCTGCTTGAGCAGCGATACGGCCATTTCCGTTTCAGGAAATCCCGTGATGACCACCACCGGGATTGAGGGGAATTCCTTTCGAAAAAAGGCAATTGCTTCTATGCCGTTGACCTTCGGCATGCGAATGTCGCACGTGATCACATCTACCATCAGGGGATTGTCGTCCTTGCGGAGGATCTCCACGGCCTTCGTTCCATCTTCAGCGTCGAGAACATCGTAGCCTGCTTTGGTCAGCGTCATCCGAATCAAATCGCGAATATTTTTTTCGTCATCGATGATCAGTATCCGTCCCTTTCCAGGAGTGTCTTTAGTGTGCAATCCCCACGGCATATGGGCTCCTTTCATGAGAGAGTGTGTGATAAGGCGCACGCGCGCAACAATAAACCAAGGCCACGTTAGACCTCTTGAGGCGGAAATTTGCCGGGTCCGATCAGCCCGATTTCAAGCGCATAGCGGGTCAGCTCAGCACGATCGCGCATGCCCAGCTTCTCTGCCAATCGCATTCGATAGGTTTCGATTGTTTTGACGCTCAGACAAAGCCGCTGTGCGGCTTGCTGATTCGTAAAGCCTTGGGCGACAAGGATGAGGACAATCTTTTCTCGCTCGCTCAAAAGGCTCTTGGTATCGGGCCGGCCTTGGTCATTGGTCGGCCGATTGAGAAGAGCGTCCTGGATCGTCTGGCTCGATGACGCTAAGTCTACGAACATCTGTCCACGATGTACAGCGTTGATCGCGCTGATCAGCTCTGAGTCAGCCGATTTTTTTACGACGTATCCGGAGGCGCCCGCGGCGAGCGCTGAACGCAGGTATCCGGTATCATCATGCATAGTCAGCACGAGGACTTGGGTCTCCGGCAGTGCTCGGCGGATTTGCTCGATCGCCTGAATTCCCCCCATCGCGGGCATCGTGATGTCCATGACCACGACATCAGGCTTTGTTTCCGTCGCACGGCGCACGGCTTCATTGCCATCGGCGGCCTCCGCGATAACGACCATATCGGGCTGAGTATTGATCAGCATTCGAAGCCCCGCCCTCAAGACAGCGTGATCATCTGCGAGAAGGATTGAAATCTTCTCCATGCGTCTCCTTCGGTAACGGCATCCGTACCAGAATCCTCGTGCCCCCCCGCACGCTGGATTGAATGGTGAGGCTTCCATTCAGCAGGATGGCACGTTCTTGCATCCCATGCAGTCCCAACCCCTTCGTCGTGCCGGGCGTTCGCAAGGTCTCGTCGACATCGAATCCACGTCCATCGTCCTGCACGATCATCTGCACCGCCTGGTCCTGCTGCTCGACAATGATACATACGCTACGCGCGACGGCGTGCTTGGCGATGTTCGTCAGAGCCTCCTGCATGATCCGGTACAAGGTGGTCTCAATATAAAACGGCAGGCGTGCGCCGCCGACGCCTTTGGTCTTGAGGTCCACGCTGATCGCATACGAATCAGCATATTCCGCCGCATAGCGTTCGAGGGTGGCCACAAGGCCGAGATCATCAAGCACACTGGGGCGCAACCCCCAGGCCAAGCGGCCAACTTCATGCAGCGCCATGGAAGCGACCGATCGAAGAGATTCGGCCCATGCCTTCGCCTCTTCCAATGTCCTGGCGGCGCCGACGGTTTTTAAGCCGACGAGCAAAGCCGTCAACGACTGACCGGTCTCATCATGCAGTTCGCGGGCAATCCGCCCGCGTTCCTCCTCCTGTGCGGATATCACCTGCTCCAAAAGCCGGGAACGGATTTCCTCGGCCTTCTTACGTTCCGTGATATCGGTGAACGTTACGACGGCTCCGACGATCGCGGAGCCCTCGTGAATGGGATTCGTGATGTATTCCGCCGGAAAGCTTGTTCCATCTTTTCGCCAAAACACCTCGTCCGAGGCCCGATGGACCCCGCCCTCACGAGCCGATGACAGAATGGGGCACGCGTCGGGCGGATAGTGCCGCCTCAACTGCTGAGATCGGTCTACGTCTGGATTGCGAGCCTGCTGCTGATGCTCGTCTGCCTGGGGTGGCGTCCGATCGGCGGCGAGCTCTACGACATCCCCGCGCCGCTGGTGTTCGCCTG
>JBBRRL010000140.1:0-6400 GCA_038200775.1 Nitrospirales bacterium | reverse complement strand
GTCTGTGACGTTTTCTCGTCTGTTCGCCGTTTCATACGTCCTCCGCCGTGCTATTGGATTCAAAACCAATAGAGTAATGATATAGTAACGGGTTTTGCTTGATTTTGTCAAGCTAATTTGCTCATACTGCGTAGCGAGCGACCTCGGATAGCTCCCTGCCCAGGACGAGGTTGAAGTATCGAGCAAGGTTGAGGGCCACAATTTTGGCTTCTACATAACGATAAATACCAATATCTGTCTTCACCAACATATCAGAGAGGTGAAAGCGGTCTGTCAGAACCGAAAGAAAGCCTTGGATAGGACGACGAAGACGATCCAGGAGCTTCTGAAAAGTAGGAGTCCAGTTCCTGTAGTCTCGGTGACGAATGTGGAGAGTCAGGCCCAACAAGGATTTTGCCCATAACTCACGCGCTTTATCCACAATACCTTTGTCCCCGATCCACTCTTGACCGGAAATATCTTTTCCTAAATGCCTGTATTCCTCCAAAAACAAAGTCAGAAGGGGAGAATCTCCCTTGTCTCCTGGAGCGAGAAACAACTCATCGACAAAACCATCTTCCGTTACCAACGCCAGAGGATGCAGACCGAAATAGTATTGCTTCTTGCTCGAACAATACCCCCATGCCGTTCCGCTAATAGGTTGAGAAGATTGAAAAACGCGAAAGTTAGCGCACAGAGGAAGCGGGAAACTATCCAGTAAGCGCGTCTTTCTCAGATCGGCATCGGCCCAGTGAAGCACCAGGCGGCGAAAAGCCGTCAGGGCAGAAACTAATTTCTGCGCCCTCCGGCAGAAGCGGCAATCTTTGAGCAGGAGGGGAAACAGGTGGCGATAGGAAGCTCTTACCTGCCGAAGCCAGCCTCTCACGCGGGGAGCATGGCAGAGTTCTCCGACGATCAGGATCGTAAGGACTTCCGAATCGGTGAACTCAGGCACCCGGGTTTGCCTTGGCAAATTGTTGCGATATCCACGACGAGCAGGTTCCTCGTCGTCGTATCCATGTTATCCCGATTGTCCGTGTTCGAGATTACCGCTACGCCCTGACGCACGGCGAGGTCGAGAAAGCCATAGTCGTCAATGACGGGATAAGGCTTCTTCGGAGTGAATTTGATAATCACCTGATGCCTTCCCTTTTCCGTGAGGCCCGCGCACAAGCCGACGTTATTCACGAATTAGACAACGCTCTTCGCCACGCCAGACGCCATATCCCGGGCCACCGCCTTGGCTCCATTGAAGTTGTCGCTATTGATGCCCTTGAAAGTTCTGCCGCTCAAATCCGTGTAACACAGGGCATGACCGGCCTCCGCGCAGGAGGTGGCGAACACCATTACGGGCCGACCATTCGGGCCAAGGGCCAGATGCAGCACATCGCTGGGCGCGGCATGATCGCCCAGCCACGTCCCCGAGGTATCCTCGGTCTTCCACGGTGGCGTGCCCGGACTATAGACGGACATCTCATAGCGCAGATGGAGAGAGTCCGTGTTTACGAGGAGGAGCAGGAGAAGAAGCGTATGGAGAGTCTATTTTTTCAGAATTGGCTCATGGATACGGTCGAGGCAAAACCGAAAAGGTCGGTGCCGACGTATAGAGAGGTCGCCGAAGAATATCAGGAAAAGCGTAAAGCGATACCAGATCCAACGCGGTTAATCCTGGTGGACGAGGGCGACCGACTGAAGGTGGCAGGACTGGAGCAGATACGCGCCATCTTTGATGAAGGCGGAATTGGCCTGGTGCTGATGGGCATGCCTGGGTTAGAGAAGAGGTTGGCCCGTTATCCACAACTGTATTCGCGAATTGGGTTCGTCCATGAGTTCCGGGCGTTGCCAGCTGAGGAAGTGCGCTCCATTTTGGCGCAACAGTGGAAACCGATGGAAGTATCCAGCCCGCTGATCGGGATCGCCGAGGAGGCCCAAACCCGACATTGCTGCAGCCAGCCGCAAAGTAGATGAGCCATGACGCAGTTTTAACTCTTCGCTTGTCTACATAATCGAGTCTGTTCGCGCTCGTATCCAACATACGTGCTGTTATCTGGGACATTTTGGACAACTCAGCTTAGTTTGAGAAGGCGGAAGTCCCTCTCTCCGAACCTCGAAACATAGATTATCTTGGGCAGCGCCACCACCAGCTCAAAAGAGTAGTTTTTTGTCCGTCAGAATACCGGCTTCTTATGCCTCTACTTTGCGGCTGGCTGCAGCAATGTCGGGTCTACCCAACGCAATTGGATTTGCTATTGTGTCACCGACTGGAGTGTGTTCCTCTTCGCTCAACCGCTTCAGCGGCGCGCTCCACAGTGAGGAACGCATACTTCCAGCCATTCTCCCTGGCCTTGGTGCTTTCTTCCATCAAGCGGGCTGCTGCCTCCTCTACACTCCATCCCCAATCGATTGCGATCATGCAGAACGTAAAATCCGCCCGGCTTTTGTCGGGACCGCTGCCTTCGCTGTTGAGGGGCGCTCCGGTAAGACAGCGCTCGTAGCTTGGCCATCTCTTAACGCTCGTTCGGGGATGAGATGTGCGGGGGGGGTAGGGGATACAAGTTCTGAGACGGAGATCAGTCCAAGCTCAGTCAGCAGGCTCTCGCTTACTACCAGGCCGGAAGTAACGTGGACAATTCTCACACGAGGGAAGTTCGGTGCATATTTGGTCTTGAAATTTAGGCTGCCTGCAATCCGAGTCGCTCCCGAGGCCGACGGGTCCGCTCCAACGCCTTTTCTGAGACGGCGGGCAAAGTCCGTCTCGGCGATCTGCTCTAAAGCGATCCAGGATTGATAATTGCCGGTGCTGGTCTCCAGACTCAGAAACGATACGGCCCGTACGCGCTCACGAGCGGCGTTATCCAGATCGTCCAGCTGCAGAAACACGGGCGGGGGGAGTGGCCGGAAGATCACGTTCCATTGCTGGACGCCGGCATAGCTCAGAAAATTCGATATGCGATTGCGTACTGCGTCGAGCGGAAGAGCTTTCAGATAGTCTGCTTTCCGGCCCTCGATGGTCGTCGAGCGGGTGCCACGGCCGCCGATCGCCGCGCTCGCTTTCCAGCGCCGACTGCATACCGCCCTGGCGAACTATCATTTTTTGGCAAAGCGAGACGGCATCGTGCGCGAGGAGGATCTGCTTCGCTATTACGCGGACAGTTGGGATGTCATGAGTCATCCGGAGGTTCGAGAGGCGAAGAGTTTCCAGGAAGGGGAGGGGATCCTGCGTCGATATTGCGACGTCGAAAACGAAAAGGCGCGCATACCTGCTTATCTGGAATATCCCCTCCAGGTAGCTTTCGGCCCCTACACGCTGACGGGCAAAGTCGACCGCATAGATTTCGCTGACGACGGTCGCTACTCCATCATTGATTACAAGCTGGACCGCAGGCTTCCGGACACGAACGCCGCAGATAAGAGCGACCATCTCACTTTTTATACATTCCTCGTGTCGGAAGGTCTGGGCATGTCGATCCAGGATGTCCGACTGTACTACCTCCGCCATAGTGTTGAACAGATTAGCGTGCCCACCAAAAAGCGGATCAATGAGACCATAGACTGGATCGACACAACTGCCACGGGCATCCATCAGGAGAAGAGCTGGGAGCCATGTTTGGGCGCCGGCTGCGCGACCTGCGCGTTTCATTCTCTGTGTCCGGCCAAGACTGGCCGACCACGCGCGAACCGGGGAGTGTGGCAGCAGGGAAATCTTATGTGGGAGATGACTGCGGACCCAGAGCCAAGTACATCCGAAGCCGAAGCAAAAGAAACGCTGGCCAGCGCTCAACAGATGACGTTGGACGACTATTTATGACGCAGTAAGGCGGTTATAGGACGTTCGCACGGACAATTCGATCCCTGATGCTTATGCGGGAGGAGGTCGCACCGTCCGAGGTGGCGGCACTGCAGGGCTCTGCGGTTGCCGGGTCGAAGCCTGAGTACAATACTTGATCCTGGCGTCACAGAGAGTGCGAATCGATGTTTCACCCAGACGATACGATCGGTCCCTATACTCTCGTCCGCACCCTTGGGCGCGGCGGCACGCTGCACGACTGGATGACCCGCAGGACGCCGTCATGTGATAGTGAAGCTCCCTCCCTTGAAGAGGCGGGCTCCCTCTCGCGAATCGGGTTGGCGCGATAGTTGTTGAGGATGCGATAGGTGATGGTATGGCGCGGCAGCGCGGCTATCGGATCGGCCAGCGTTTTCACGGTCATTTGTACGAGCCTCATCTAGACTACCGGCGCGATTTGGATCGCCTCGGCGCCGAGCCTGCCCTCTTCGACCACGAGAGCGACAGCGCCTTCGGTTAAGGGGCGATCGATATCCTCAACGTCAAACAATGAGTTTCCATCGACGAAGCCCTGCAGACGGTTTCCGTTCACGGAGAGCGTGAGGTCATGTCGCGTGCCCAATGTCCACGGGAAGTCGACCTCAGCCAGCGTTTTGTACCCGTCCAAAGCCTTCACTAGCTTCGCCTTGTTATTTTTGGCAAGCAGCAGCGCGTAGTAGCGGCGCATGCCCTGCACCCGCACCGCCAGTCCGGCTGTCTCGACCATGTGTGGGGTAATGGCCGTGCTCGCCCGGTAGTCTCTCCACTCCCGACAGCCCTGGATGAGCAGGCCGATGCCTTCATCCTGGATCGGGCGCATCGCCTCCTGCCAGCCCTCGAACCGGTCCACGCCCTCCACGAACGCTTTGCGCCAGAGGTTACCGCCTCCTTCGGTCGGGCCGAGAGTCACCTGTGGCGTACCGGCCCAGGTCAGGTAGTCAAGATAGATGGTACCCCCCACCGGGCGCTCGGATGTCAGTTCTACGCCGACGCCCGCGATCGGGTAGCCGTCAGTGGCTGGAACGGACCACGTCATCGTCTCCTGTGCGCCCGGGTGCAGCATCGTCTCCGGTCCAGTCAGGCGGGAGAGGCTGTCGTCTCTATTGTAGACGTTCAGATAGATGCGACACGTTATCGGCTGACTGTTTGCGGCATCTGCGGAGAGAGCCGCCTCCAGCTTCTGTCCCGGGTAGAGGGTTGGGGAGGCGAACAGACCATAACCTTTTACGGCCAGAGCCTCCGGCGTCACGAAGGTCGGTGTGGAGGCCCGCGCTGCCCGTCCGATCGTTAGATGACGATAGCGAATGGCCAGACTGCGGTGACCGCAGTTGCTGTGGCCCTCCACGTTCTCGACCGTGGCCAATCCGTTCGTCTCGACGCTCGCCTCGGCCTGGAACCCTTGTACGCTCCCCGGCAGTTCGAAGTGGAAGCGTGCACCGCCTTTGTAGGATAACGGCTCATGTCCCTGAAGCGCGCGCCCGATATTGACGATTTCCAGAGTCTCTCGAACCGCATCCGTAATGCAGCGTCCTCCGTCTGCCGTCGGAAGATAGAGTCGATCCGCCACCGGCCCGCGCCAGTCCGGCCCGTTATCGATGCCCTCCAACCCGTTGCGAATACCCAGGATGCATCCGACATTTCCGGAGTTGCAGTCCGTGTCCCAGCCGCAGGTGTTGACGATCATCAGGGACTTCTGGAAATCCCCGTCGCCGTGCAGCAGGGCGTGGATGATCAGGGCATGATTGGGGACCATGTGGCAGTTGCCGCCATACTTGTCGTAGCCGTAGTTCGCCACGATCTTCTCGCGGGTCTTGCGCCAGTCTTTCTCGCCCGCATACCACTCCCGAATGTTGGTAATCATTCGATAGATAACTGAGTCGTGGGGAATGAAGGAGACGGCTGTGTCGAGAAGCCGGTTCAGGTCGCTCTCAACGAAAGCCTGCGCCTCGATAGCCGCCACCACCTGCGCGCCGTAGATCGCCTCACCGTCATGGCTGACAGAGGCCGCTTTTCGCGCCAGGTCCGCCGCCTGCTCGGGGTCGCCGGGACTGACCATGCCCCAGCCATCGATGAAAATCTGCGCGCCGATCTGCTCGGCGACCACTTTGCCGTTGGTCTCGATGGCGCCGCTCCGCGGCGCGGGAATGCCATGTTTGAGCCGCAGAAAGGCTGTGTGCTCGGTCGAGTTGCCCATTCCGCCCCACCAGAGGACGGTCTTCTTCTCGATCAGGTAGTTGAGCCAGGTCTGTCCGATCTGCGCAGCGGTTACCTGTCGAGTGTTTCCATAGTCGGGCAGAGCGCGCAGGAAGGTAAAGGTTCCTGAGATGTCGTCGTCGGTGACGATGAGTGGAGTCCCGCGCGTCTCATGGACATAGTAGTTGACCTCGCCCAGGTCGCTCATGATCTTTTCGTACGACCAGCCCTCGAAGGGACGCCCCAGGTAGACGCCGATGAGTTTGCCCAGAACTCCGGCATAGACGCGCTCGCTATAGTCGATCGGTATAGACATTTCGTTTCCTTCCCAGAAAGTTTCAACGAACTTGCCGTTCAATTCCGGCAAATAGCGCCTTTAGTTTATCCAATCGTGTCCCATCC
>JBBRRL010000139.1:0-6416 GCA_038200775.1 Nitrospirales bacterium | reverse complement strand
GGGCCGGCGGGTGAAGTAGGGCCGCGGGGTCGGGCGGGTGCCCACGGGCAAGGCGCTGTCGTGGCAGCGCCGGGGTGGGTGGATGGAATGATGGGGCGGGTGTAATATTATTCGAATTCAGTCGGCAGGATCTGGTAGACGAGCTCTAAGTCAAAGTCATCGATCAAGACATTGGCGGTTTCCCGTCCCAATGAAGAGCGGACTTCATTTATAACGAGATCGATGGCCGGCCCTGCATGAGCCCCATACGAATCGATCGCGCTCTGAATCCGTTGCTTCGCTTCATCAATCGTCATATATGTTCGCGGCCTATCCTTTCCAGACTCGCCACATCCTGCGGGTATTGGGGCAATCCATAACGGGTATCCATGAGAATAACACGCTCCAGGCATCGCAATGCCGATTGCCCGCCTGCTCATAGAGATCCGCTAACAGCCGAAGCACGGCCGCCTCTGCGGGCTCGTTTCCCAGTTTGATGAAATGCTCGGTGGCATTGTTAAGGCATTTCTCAGCCTGACCTTTCCTGCCGGCCTCGAGAAATGTCTTCCCTAATTGGCTATAGGTCGTCGCCAGGCCCTCTTCATCTCCGACGGCGCGATGGAGTTCCAGCGCTTTCGTGAAACTGCCAATGGCCTTCTCTGTTTTCCCCGCCGCGGCCTCCTGAAGCGCCAGCGTGGAATAGAGGACGCCGAGTGCGCGTCGATCCTGAAGGGGATCGAGAATATCCATGGCTTCAAGATAGTACGCTTGAGCGCGCTCGGGATTGCCTGCCTCGGCTTGGAGGTTGCCAAGATTCACCAAGGTCTGTCCAATTGCGGCTTGGTTATGCTGCTGCCTTTGGATTCTCAGAATCTCGTGATAGCACCGTTCCGCTTCAGGATAATCGCCGAGCATTGCACAGATGTTCCCGAGGTTTCCCAAAGTATCGGAGAGCTCCTGCGTAGCATCTCCTTGTCGGTCGTCCTTCAGTGCCTGTTCGTAGCAAAGACGTGCCTGAGTCAAGTCGCCGCGGTGAAGAAAGATCTGGCCTCTCTGTTTATCCGCTTCTGACATGGCACCCGCCCGCCCTGGAATCTGCCAAGACAGATTCCTTTTCCCATGGCACCAGCCCAGCCCTGGAGTCTGCCAAGACAGACTCCTTTGCCCCCTGACACTCCGTAGTACCGAGTACACATGACGATAGTCTTCCAACGCCTCGCGGTCAATGAAGCTGACGTGCCCCTAAATAGACTCCTGACGGCGTTTTCTCTATGATCCATTTATATATGGGGAGCCCACATTCCCCATCAAGAACTTCATGGTCTAAATCTCAGCGACGACAGCCATAGGCGATCCGGAATGCTCGAAGATGACTTCTGTGACATTATCAAGAAAGCGCGAACTGGTCTCGGTTTAACGGCTGAACAGGTCGCCGCCAAGGCGAGGCTCTCGACCTCTGTGATTCGAGAGCTCGAGGCGGGACGGCGCTCGCCCGATCGGTCAGAAGTCCTCGGCATCGCATCAGCCCTTGATCTGCAAGGCTCGAAACTGGCATCTCTTGCGTGCGACGGCTGGACGCCTGCTTCCAGCCAGTCCCATACTGAGACCGTCAAGACGATTCATGGAGATATCGGCGGTTACGCCGTGAAAGGTTATCTTCTTCGCGTTGCGGAGAGCTCAGAAGCGATCATTGTTGATACAGGCTATAACCCTGACGCAATGCTGACAGCGCTCGAGCGGGAGGGTTGTCGATTGAAAGCGGTGTGTCTGACGCATGGGCATCACGATCACGCCGGTGGGTTGGAGCAGATCCTCGCAAAGTTTCCGGTGCCGGTCTACATAGGCGAGGATGACTGGTCGCTGCTGCACTGGAAACCTCCTGTCTCTTTACGCAGATGCGTGAAGGACGGCGATGGCGTGGAGTTCGGCGCAACGCGCTTAGGTTTCTTGAGGACGCCAGGCCATACTCCAGGCGGCGTATGCTATCAGGCACCGGGGTGTGTTTTTGTCGGAGACACGTTGTTCGCGGGCAGCATCGGACGCGCAAACCCTGCAACGCTTTACAAAACTCATCTGCAAAGCGTGCGAGAAAGACTCCTTGTGCTGCCCGACGAGCTCACGCTGTTTCCGGGACATGGTCCGGTGACAACAGTGGCCGAGGAGAAGGCGCACAATCCCTTCTCATAGAAAGGCTCCGCAAAGGCCACGCGGGTCCTGGGGCCGCACTGTTCAGACGTACTGACTTCCCAAGTCGCTGCGCTCAGCCCGGGTCCCCGCTGGGCACCACCTGCTGCAAATTTGCTCCGCTCGTGGAAAAGTTAGAGTCAGCTCAATCGCTACCAGAAACGTTGAAAGAAGGGCGCGTCTGATGAATCCCAAAACATGTAAGATCTCGAAGATCTTGCTAGCGTTGCCGATCCTGCTGGCTGCGCTTGTCAGTAGTGGTGCGGCATCTGAGCCAACAGTACTCTCCGAGGAGTTTCGTAGACTACTGTACGCGCCTTCTCCAAATAGCCTTGAGCAATATCAACTTGTGGACACTCTCTTTCGGGATGCTAAGGAAGGCGAGGAAGAGTATTTCAATATTGATATTGATGGTGATGACGTTAGTGAAATTGTAACCAAAGGCTGTCCCGGAAGCACTCAGCCAAGCGATCCCTGTATGCTTTCTATTAGGCTGTCGTCATCTGGGAAGACCATGACCTTTAAGACATGGGGGTTTTTCTTGCTCCGATACCACGCACAAATCTTTATATCCGCAAATGCCGATAAAACGGAAAAAGACGAACATTTACCGAGTCGAGAAGTCGGGCTTTAAGCTCATCTGCTCGAACCTCTAAGGAAGAAGGGAAATTGGTCACTCGCGGGGGGAAACAAGCCAGGCACGATTACTTTCTCAGAGCCTTATGAGGCTTTTCTGGAACGCGCGGTCAAGGGTCGCACATAATGCTCCGCATACCAGCAAGTAGCCGCCGGATCATGCGCTGGTATCGGGTATGATGTTTCCGCGCCTCGCCCTTAAAGAACTCGACGCTTCGCTTGCTCAACGCTATTGCGACCTTCACGCCCTCGTCACGAAATACAAGACCCTCAGGTCGGGGTAGGAAGTCAGGCACGACCTTAAGATTGCCGAGGAGCTCAGACCACAAAGTCTTGTTGGGCTTGGCCGGACTATTCCTTAATTTGCCAATCAGGATTCCACGCGATTTCCCAGAGGTGTCCGTCCAAGTCCTTGAAGTAGCCTGCATAGCCTCCCCGAAAGCGGTCGTGCGTAGGGTCAGTAATGGTCTCCCCCGCGTTTTCTGCCTGCTTCATGACTGCATCGACCTCTTGTTTGGATCGAATTCCGTGCCGATGATGCCTTCCGTCGGCAAACCCATTCCGTCGCGGTAAAAGACCAAAGACTTTTCCAAATCACTGACGCCTAGTGTGATGACCTTAATTCTTGGTTTAATATCATTGGTTATGCATAAGCTTACCAAGGTGAGAATCTACGACGGGAGCGTCATTTGTCGACGATCACGTCCATCATGGCCTGGTGGATCAAGCCATTGGAGGCCAAGGTCTGGGACCCACGGACTGAAAAGGTATGACCCGAGAAATCGGTAATCCTTCCTCCCGCTTCAGCCACCAACAAGCTGCCCGCGGCGACATCCCAGGGTTTGAGGCCCGACTCCCAAAAGCCATCTATGCGACCAGCGGCGACATAACAGAGATCAATCGCAGCAGAGCCTGTGCGACGGACACCTTGCGATTCCAATGCAAAGCGCGAGAAATAGGGCAGATTTTCGGTCCGGCCGTCATGGTCATAGGGAAAGCCGGTCACCAACAAGGCTTTCTTAAGATCTGTGACCTTGGAAACATGAATGCGCTCTCCGTTTAGGAAAGCACCCTGCGCAGCTTGCGCCTCAAACAGCTCCCGCCGAAGGGGGTCGTAGACCACACCCAGCACCATGCGGCCCTCGGCCTCAAGTCCGATCGAAACGCAGAACATGGGGAAGCCATGGGTAAAATTCGTCGTACCGTCCAATGGATCGACATACCACCGGTAAGTGGACGGCTTCCGTAACGCTTCGCCGCCTTCCTCAGCCAATATGTGATGATCGGGAAAGGCCGAGCCCAGAAGTTCCACGATGGCCGCTTCCGAGCGGCAGTCCACGTCAGTGACGAGGTTTGTCAGGGTTTCCTGCTTGTAATAGACTTTAAAATCGGTGTGGTACGCGTCCGCAATTATCTTTCCGGCTTGCTGCGCCGCCGCCACCGCGACCGTCCGAAAGTCCTGCATAGACTCCTCACGCTGCATGGAGAAGTACTATACCATGGAGAAGGGTTAGCTCCTTGTCCGCCTTGACAAGTGTTTCAAATTCGAGTTCCACTAGTATCAGTCAGAAATGTCTTCTCCGGGGGCTTATGAGCAACCAGGAACGCCCAGAGGCTGTTGTGACGCTGCGTGAACGAAAGCACGGGACAGGCCTTGGCTGACGTTCTCTCAACGACCTGTTTGCCACGCTCGCCATTCACGATTCTTGTTGTCGAGGCTGACCCATCCGATACGGAATTGATGCTCAAAGCCATTGAGCACGCAGATTTACGCACTCTTGGAGGTGAGATCGATATTCAAGTCCGGTCGTCTGCGGAGGGGGCTCTGCGCCTGCTCGGTGAGCGGCCCATCGATCTGGTTTTGACCGATTTTGTCCTGCCGGGGATGGATGGACTGGATCTCGTCAATCATATTCAGAAGCTGGACTCGAACCTGCCGATTATCGTCGTGACTCGAATGAACAGCGTCCAAACAGTCGTGGATGCGATGCGTCGAGGCGCTTACGATTACATCCTGAAACCGGTCAACCCCATCGACCTCGGCGTGCGTCTGCACCGCGCTATTCGAACCTCCGAAATCCTGCGCTTCAATTCTGCTTTTAAAAGGACTGCTCAACATCAGTCGCAAACCGGGAGCCTCGTCGGAGCCAGCCCGGCATTTCACGAGGTGCTCCGTCTCATACAGCAAGCAGCAAGCGGCAGGTCGACAGTTCTTATTACCGGAGAAACCGGAACGGGCAAGGGCCTGATCGCCCGCGCGATCCATGAGCAGAGCCGGGAGCGGGAACATCCCCTTCAGGTTATTGATTGCACCAGCATGCCAGAGGGCATGGTTGAAAGTGAACTATTCGGCCACGTCCGCGGCGCCTTACTGGAGCCGTTGCCGATAAACCGGGGCTGATTGAGCTAGCTCAAGGCGGCACCGCCTTCCTCGATGAGATCGGGGAACTGCCGCCCCCATTACAAGCCAAAATTTTGCACGTTTTGGAGGAGAACGAGGTCAGAAGAGTTGGCGGAACCCGCACCAAACGCGTTGAGACCAGGTTTATCGCGGCTACCAACCAAGGCTTGGAGGAGAAAGTCCAAAAAGGGACATTTCGCAAAGACTTGTATTATCGCCTGGCTGTCATCGTCATCGACGTGCCGCCATTGCGGGATCGAAAGGAAGATGTCGCGCCGATAGCCCGCCATCTCTGTTACGAATTTGGGCGCGAAATGGCGAAGCCTCGGTGCTCCCTTGACTCCTCGGCCATTATCGAACTGACTTCGTATGAGTGGCCCGGGAATGTTCGAGAATTGAGAAATGTCATCGAAAGGGCAGTGATGCTTGCCACTGATGACACGATCACGGCGGACGGCATCAAGGCCCTCATTCCCGTCAAAAAGAAAAACACCGCCACAGGCGATCTCCTGAACACCACTATTCCCTATTTAGAAGCCAAGCAAAAGGTTGTCGCCGAGTTCACTTCCAGTTACCTCAGAGCTCAATTGTCCATTCACGCCGGGCACATTACCAAAGCTGCGGAAGCGAGTGGGATTCAGCGCCACTAGTTCTCCCACTCATGCAGCGTTATTTGGCTCGGAAAGACTAGCTCATCAGGCCACGTTACCCAGCAGAAAGCCCCTGGCTCTCCTAAATCTGCGGCTGTTTCTCAACTGTAACGTTTCTCATCGCGGAGTAGCGGTAATCCTCGTCCATCGGTTTTTCATTTACTTTATTCTATCTATATCTTCAGTACGTACACTTTTGTGTGCACACTTGTAATACATTGTAAATAAATTAAAATTTGCTCGCGATCCACAGGACCGCACACGACTGTGTCCATTGCCCTATGACTCGCCTTCCGTATCCAGCCGACGCTCATTGCTACCTCTGAAATTTTACTCTTTTTTTCAATGGCTTCCTGTCGAGTTGGAACCCGCATGCCAACTTTGAACCTCGTGGCAGTGCCTTTGCTATTGAGACACCCCGAAGGGGAAGGTATGACCACCACGCTTGTCATCGGAAGGAGGCACGTGGCTCCCGTCGAAGGAGCTGCCAATCCGTTCGGGTTCATTTCCGATCCTTTTTGTTCCCTCACCTTAGAGAGGAGGTTGCTAGAATGTTTCTAACAAGG
>JBBRRL010000138.1:0-6436 GCA_038200775.1 Nitrospirales bacterium | reverse complement strand
GGTCGAACAGTCGCGCGCGTTGGGGCGTCATGTCATTGATCGCTGTAATCTGACCGTCATGCATCTACCCTCACAGAGCGATCTTGGAGAATTCCTTGCCCGCCATCGGGTGGAGGTCATTGCGTCGCTTCCGTATTTTCGGCAGTCTCAGACTGATGCCCAAAGAGGGGACGGCGTGTTTGAAAAGTCCATCCATGCGCTACAGATGCTCAACAAACTCGGGTATGGCCAGGAGGAAGGCCCGTTGATGTTGAACCTCGTGTACAACCCGGTCGGTGCGTTTCTACCGCCCAAGCAAGAGGCCATCGAAGCCCAATTCAAAAGGGAACTCCGCAAGCGTTATGGTATCACCTTCAATCGGCTTTATACGGTCACGAACATGCCGATCAGTCGGTTTCTGGACTTCCTTCTTGAAAGTGGCAACTATGAAACCTACATGGAGAGACTGGCTAGTGCGTTCAACCCAGCGGCGGCCGATGGCGTGATGTGCCGATACACGCTGTCGGTCGGATGGGACGGGACCCTGTACGATTGTGACTTCAATCAAATGCTCGACTTGCCCATAGGTTTTGGGGCGAGGCGCAACATCAGAGACTTTGACCAGGCCACGCTTCAGGGCCGCCGCATTGTCATTGGAAATCACTGCTACGGTTGCACGGCAGGGGCGGGTTCGTCCTGCGGGGGGGCGACGACCTGAAGTCTGCAATAGCCCCATATAACGAGCCGCCCCGTAAAACGGGGCGGCTTGAAAAGCGGGACTATTCGACGATAATCTTTCCGTTGGAAGCGTCGACAAAGACCTTATGGGTCTTTTTAGAGGCGTCGACGATCTCAACCTTATAGGCTGCTTGGCCTTTTTTCTTGGTCACTTCGACCTCGTATGGCTTGCCTCCGGGGACGGTGGCCACGGCGGCTTTGATTGCGTCCTCCATGGACACGGTCGCTGTCAGTGCCAGATCCTTATCTGACGCCCAGACCGCGCTGCCAAGACCAAGAATGAACACGGCACTCAATAACAGATAGCGCATTTTGACCTCCTGGAAAGAGTTTGTTTCGGCTCAATACTTTCTTAAGGTATCCGATCAGATTCATGAGAGTCAAAGCATTGAAAGGGTTAGGGGCTGCCAAATTGGCTGCTTTCCTCCTTAAATTATATATTGCGGCCACCTCAAAGATTTGCTAGGTGTCTGTTAATAGGGCATGCCAAGTGGTTGGGCTCAACGAAAGGATGATCCATGAACACTGTTCTTTTGGTGATTTTGATTTTGCTGCTGCTCGGGGCGCTTCCGACGTGGCCATATAGCTCCGGTTGGGGGTATTATCCCAGCGGAGGTATCGGGTTGATTTTATTGATTGTTGTGATTTTAGCTTTGACGGGACGACTGTAGTCTCGTCGCCGACAAGACAACGCTTGTGATGCGCGCCATTGACAGGCGCGGAGTAAACACGCTTTGGGTCACAAGGATCGTGGCGCACGAGTCTGAGCCTCCTCGGCTCGAGCTGTATTGACGTCCCAATCATCTTTCCGGCATAGTGGTTTGCTATTGCATTGCTAGGGTAACACCCACCGAATTTCTCAGGAGGAGGCAGGATATGTCCGAACCAACCTCGATCAATTCTACTTTTGAACACAACCCTCGATGGCATGCCCTGCAGGATCAAATCCATAAGCTGGAGGATCTCAGTCATCGCCCCTTGGATCCGGTCACACTCGCACGGTTTGACGATGAGACTGAGGCCATGATTCAGAGTCTCTTTGGGTCAACACATGAACACCTCGAAACCTACAAGTATGCCAAGTTGGGCGAGGCCGCAGTGATGGTGAACCTCCCGGAGTCCGCGCAAGAGGACTCCGCAGAGAATCTGCCGCGCAAGGCGATCCAACAACGCCGCCAGGTGCTGGAAGGCTGTGTCGCCGACTTGCGTCCTGCCGAAGATACCGAAGTCGCCGCCCTCAGCGGCGAGGATCGAGAAGACCCTCCCGGCATGAGCTAGTCATTGGTGGAACGGGCAGCGAAGATGCCTCGAGCTGGAAACAATCTTGCGGCCGTTCAGCTTATTAGTACTGCTAAGCTTCGACGTCAGAATCGGCGGGTCCCGTTCATGGCGGTGTCTTTACGCGCCTTCGTCCTGGCTCTCAGTTTATGCGCGGTCGTGGAAACGGCTGCCGTCGGGCCGTACTTTGAGAATGAACGAGCTCCAGGTGAAGGCACGGCAGGTCCGACTCCGGACTTTAAGCGTCCTCAACCAGCAGCAAAGCCTCCGCAAGTGGAGCGGGTGGTCAAAGGCCGACTTGTACGAACCGATGGGTTAGTCTTCGCCGTTCGAGATGGAATCGCAGGCGAGGTAGTCGAAATGAAAATCGACCCGGGGACGCATATGGATGTGCTGCCGCAGGTCGGCGATCAAGTGGAAGCTGAATTGCTGTCAAACGGTAACGCCTGGTCCATAAAACGGATAGAGTAATAACCAGCGTACGGTTCTCCCCGCCGTGCTCGATCGTGTGTCACCGAAAAGGCTCTTGTACTTGGGCATTTCGTGGCCAATCTTCTTCTGTGTGGTAAACTACCGGCTCTTGCATTGAGCCGCACTTTCTAGCCGGGACGCTGGAGTAGCGAAATGATTCCGGAGCGGGAAGAAGTATTGCGAGAAGTAAGGAATCTGCCGGCCGGCTGCGAAATGGACAGAGAGATCGGTGAACGGATCATGGGCTTAAGCGCCGGATCTGCCCCCCCTCCGTACTCAAGCGATATCACGGCGGCTTGGAGTGTCGTTGAAAAGATGGTCCGTTCGGACGACATGTATTTCAGTGCCCCGCATTACAAGGCCAAGCGGCAGTCGCTCGGGCCACTGGGGTATCCCATGGGCACGGAGTGCTGGTACTGCGTGCTTAACAACAAAACCTTCAATAAAGTCGTGATTTGTGCGGACACTGCACCGCTGGCAATCTGTCGCACTGCTTTGGTGTGTATCCGGGGAATCTCTCCGGCTGCCGAAAGTCGAATACCTTAAATGCCGCCCAGCCCGCAGGAGCAAGCAAATCGCCTCTTATTTCTCAAAGCATTGCAGAAAGATCCTATCCAGTGCCCACGCAACGGCTGCGGCGGGTCAGTGCTGGCTCAGGATCTTTCTACTGTGCACGATCGGATCAAAACGTTCGAACTCAGGTGTGAGCGTTGTAACGGGAAAGATCAGATCACAGGGCAGGAAGGATCGGCACAGACCTGGGATGATACAGCTGTTCTAGACATTGCCTATGAACACCTCATGCATCAACCTGCGATATGCCCGGATGATGGGATGACAGTCGTCTTTACCTCTTTGCCTAATCCACGTCGAAAGGCGAGGTACCGACTATCCTGTTATTATTGCGGGCGTCAAGCAGAGATGGACTGGCCTCCCCAAGAGTTCAGGCGCTGAGAGGTTATGCGTTTTCCGTTGGTTTCAACACCATCATGAACCGGTCCACATCGATCGGTTTGATGATGTAGCTGCTTGCGTCAAGATCAAAGCTTTTGTGAATGTCTTTCTCGGCCTCGGACGTGGTGAGAATCACCACCCGGATGTCTTTAAGATTCGGATCGCGGTTAATGTCGGTGAGCAGCTCCAACCCATCCTTTTTCGGCAAGTTGAGATCCAACAGTACCAAGTCCGGCCGCGGCGCATCGGTGTAATGACCGTCCCGTCGTAAAAACGCCATGGCTTCGACGCCGTCTTTCACCACGCTAAGATTGGTGCGTACCTCAACTTCCTTCAGGACTTCGACGGTCAGTCGGATGTCGCCAGGATTATCCTCTACCAAAAGAATTTCGACCGGGCGCCCACTCATTATCGAAGTCCCCTTTTCCACGTGGATTCGTGTTTCCATGGGATACCGATCAGATCAAGACCACGCCATCCCTGGGACCCTCTATATAGTACAAATTCACCGTTTGGGAAGCGTCTCTCTATGCGTCCTTGATGGAATTCATCACCATTGTGAGCCGCTCCACATCAATCGGTTTCGTGATGTAGCAGTTTGCTGCAAGATCGAAACTCTTATTAATGTCGGGCTCGGCCTCCGAGGTCGTCAGAATGACTACCGGTATGGCCTTCAAGTCTTCAGCATTTTTGATCTCATTCAACATTTCAAGCCCGTTCTTCCTGGGCAAATTTAGATCAAGCAAAATCAAGTCAGGCCGGGGCGCATCGAGATATTGCCCTTCGCGGCGCAGAAACGCGATGGCTTCGACGCCGTCCTTCGCCACGCTGAGATTATTCTTAACCTGCGCTTCTTTGAGCACCTCGGCGGTAAAGCGCACATCTCCCGGATTGTCTTCGACAAGAAGAATTTCCATCGGTTTGCCGTTCGTGTGCGTGGTCATCCCTCAGTCTCCTGTCTTGATAGAACGGCAACGGCAAAATCGGCCTCTGGCGTACTGATTATGATGGATTTTGCCGTCACTGCAACAGAGCGTTTGGTATGGCCTCAATACTTTCGGGGCTCAGAGGCGAAGCACATGCACCAAGATACCGGTTCGAGTGCTGGTATTGGTCTTGGCCATAATATGCTTGATGTGCTCTTTCACCGTCTGCTCGGTCACCGTGAGAGCGTTAGCGATTTCCTTGTTGGTCCAGCCCTTGAGGAGATGTTGCACGACCGATACTTCGCGGTCCGTCAAGCGAAACTGTTCCTTGGCTTGCGCCATCATCGCCTCTTGACGCCGTCCGAGCTCCTCAATCGTGATCAGGATTCTCGACTTGCTCCCTGGCTGCTCCGGAAGTCCGAAGCCGCATAGCAGCACGGGCCGGTCGGGATCTCCCAGAACCCGCTTTAAACGGAATTGCTCCCAGTCCTTGGCCTCGGTGCGAATCTGCATCATCTTGATGATTTCAGTACAAAGCTCGATTACCTGCGGCGGAAGAACACCGTTCTTGCTGTCGCGCGACTTGTTGATCCGCCCAAACAGTTCCCACGTCGGCCGATCACTATAGAGCAGCTTCATCGAAGAGGAGAGCATCATGATTCCGGGGCCCATCCGCTTCTCGGCGATGCTCTCTGCGTCGTCGTACGGATTCTCTTCCATCACCTTTCCCCCGGGACCACCCGCGAAAGTGTAACAAACGAGAATTTAGTTAGACAAGGCGGGAAGTTCCCCTAAAGGTCGCACGCGATGTCAGTGATTGCAGGTCGGACCGTGCTGATGGGCGTGCTCGTGCGTGGGCGGCAGCTCTGGCATCGCTGATCCCGGCAAGATAATTCGGCTTTTCCCCTGCTGAGTGTTTTCACGAATCGCGGCGGAAATATCCTCCTCCCCCGCGACAACGATCCTGGGCTGATCCGTCCCCTGGCTGGTTAGATGTGCGGCAACGGCAGGGTGGTCTGCTGAAAAGCACCCGATAAGGCCCGTGATGAATCGATTGGATTGAAGCCCATGGCCCGAGAACTGGCTGACCAGATTCAGTGCGATATCGACAACCTGCTGGGCCTCGGCTTGATCGATCTTTTCCTGCGCCAGATACGCCTTGAACTCCTTATGGAGATATTGGGAGAAAGCCGGAACAGTCGGGGCCGGGAAATGCAGGGGACTTAACAGCCGCCGGATGAACTCGAGCGCCGCAATGACTTCGCCGTCGAGAGCGGTAGATTTATCGTGAAAGTAGCTGAAACAGACTACCTCAATGAGGTTCAGAAGGCCGGCGGCTTTCTCGGTGCCGTTCTGCACGAGCGCCTGATATGTGCGCCGGCGGTCCTGGCGAAACAGTTCTCCAACCCGATGCCGCTGGTAGTCCGTCCCGGCCTCGAGATACGGGCAGTCGGCGGGGCAGTGGAGAGTGGTCAAGCGATATTCGCCACAACAGACCGAGCAGATCGAGCCTGTGAGAGCAGGGCAGAAGCGTTTAGCTTTTGCCGTATGGCAATAGGCGCATTTCATTATTTCAGATCGCGCCCCAGGCCATTGATCTCAGCAACGTTGGCGGTCAGATACGGTACGAGAATGAGATGATGCTTGCGGTCGACTGCCAGTCCGGCCGGGGTGGTCAGAAATTCGGCGATAGTGTGTATCCGCAATTGTGGGCCGATCCTAAAGATTTTGCCCTGGGAATAGTCTGAGACATACATGCTTCCATAGCCATCGAAATCGACGCCCATGAGATTGCTGAAATGCGAATTGAAAAACGAGTTTGAAAAAAGCACTTTGATGGCTCCGACGGTGGAAATCTCCAGAATTTTTCCGGTATTCCAGCTGACGACGATGAGGGCGCCGGTTGTGGGATGCACCGCAAGTCCGTGCGGCCCAGCGAGGATTTTATCCTTGGCGAACACCACGGGGCGGCCGGCGGACCGCAAGTCAACTTTATAAATCGTGTCGGTGCCCGAATCCGCGATATACAGAAGCCCATGTCCATCCGATGCGAGTCCCGTGAGGAAGTCTACCGGAAATGTGCTCAGGTC
>JBBRRL010000137.1:0-6439 GCA_038200775.1 Nitrospirales bacterium | reverse complement strand
GCCATCGATGTCGTGGCGGCGCACGCCGTCCTGGTGGCCGTCCCATTGCGTGAGCATCGGCACGATTTACCAGCCATGGCGAAGGCCATCACGTCCAAGACCAGGATCATCTTTGTCTGTAACCCCAATAATCCCACGGGTACCTATGTCACGGCGGCTGAGGTCACGGCGTTTCTGAAAGCCGTCCCTCCGGATGTCATCGTCGTTTTCGATGAAGCCTACTACGAGTATGTGACAGCCTCCGATTATCCCGACACGTTGGCGCTGCTTGCGACAGGACGAAATATCGTGGTGCTCCGTACTTTTTCGAAAATCTACGGACTCGCAGGATTACGCATCGGCTACGCTATCTCGACGACTGAAATCGTCCAGCACTTGAACCGCATCCGGCCGCCCTTCAACACCAACAGCCTCGCTCAAAAAGCCGCGCTGGCCGCGCTCGAAGACGAAGAACACGTGCAAGACAGCCGGCGGCTAAACATTGAGGGGCGACAGTTTTTGCTGGAGCAGCTGCAGGCCTTGAGCTTCACCGTCATTCCGAGTCAAACAAATTTCCTGTATTTCGACGCGCACCAGGACGGCAAACGCCTGTTCGAGGCGCTGCTGCGGCAAGGCGTCATTGTGCGCCACTTAGGCGGCACGTTCTTGCGCGTCACCATTGGCCTGCACGAGGAGAACCAGCGTTTTATCACCGCCCTGCAGTCCGTACTAGGTCAAAAGGAGCGACCATGATCATCATACTGAAACCTGATGCGACCGAATCAATGATCGACCACGTGATGGATCGCGTGCGAGAGCTCGGCCTCAGTCCCCATCTATCCAAAGGCCAGGAGCGCACCATTATCGGCGTGATCGGTGATGATCGCATTCTCACCAACCAGCCCTTGCGGGCCATCCCCGGTGTCGAGGATGTGGTCGCAATTCTCGCGCCGTGGAAGCTGGCCGGCCGCGAATTCAAGAAGGAAAACTCCGTCATCGATGTCGGCGGTGTGAAGATCGGGGGCAAGCGCCTGGCGATTATGGCGGGACCCTGTGCGGTGGAAAAAAAGGAGCTGACGCTGAGCATCGCTCAGGAAGTCAAAGCTGCCGGCGCCAACATTCTCCGCGGCGGGGCCTACAAGCCGCGCTCTTCACCCTATGCTTTCCAAGGCCTTGGGAACGAAGGTTTGGATTTCCTCGCAGCGGCCAAGAAGCACACCGGGCTCCCGATCGTGAGTGAAATCCTCGATCCCAGGGATCTCGAGTTGTTCCTCGAAAAAACCGACATCATTCAGATCGGCGCCCGCAACATGCAGAATTTTGAGCTTCTTAAGGAAGTCGGCGCGTATGACAAGCCAGTGCTGCTCAAGCGAGGACTATCCGCGACACTGAAGGAATGGCTGCTCTCTGCGGAATACATCATGTCGCGGGGGAACAAGAACGTGATGCTGTGCGAGCGCGGGATTCGCACCTTTGAGTCGCATTACCGCAATACGTTGGACCTCTCCGCCGTTCCCGCTCTCAAGGCGCTCACGCACCTGCCTATCATCGTTGACCCCAGCCATGCGACAGGGAAGTGGGAACTGGTCGCTCCCATGGCCAAGGCAGCAGTCGCGGCGGGCGCCGATGGCCTGTTGATTGAAGTGCATTCGAATCCGGAGTGCGCATTGTGCGACGGGGAGGAATCGCTCAAGCCGGGGCGCTTTAAAGACTTGATGAAGGACCTGCGGCGGATTGCCGAAGCGGTCGACCGCGAGATTGAATGAGGGCGACTCTTCCGATCTTCAAACAGATGACAGTTGTCGGGGTCGGCCTCATCGGCGGCTCCCTCGGCATGATCTGTAAGCAGCATGGATTGGTCGAGACCGTCATCGGCACGGGTCGGCGAGTTGAGAATCTCAAACAGGCGGTCGCCCTTCACGCCATTGACCGGTTCTCCACGGATCTCTCTGAGGCCGCGTCCGGGTCAGATCTGCTGCTGCTCGCCACTCCCGTCGATACCTTTGAAGATGTGCTAAAGACCTGCGTACCCGGACTCGCGCGAGGTGCCGTTGTCACAGATGTCGGCAGTGTGAAGGGACGCTTGGTTTCGCGAATGGAGGCCCTCGTCTCCGGCGACACCGCCGTCGTTGGGGCGCATCCGATAGCAGGTAAGGAAAAAAGCGGTATTGCGGCGGCAACCATTGACCTATTCCGAGGGGCGCGCTGCATTCTGACGCCAACGTCTCGCACCGACCCCGGCGCTCTCGCGAAGATCCGGCGACTTTGGGAGCATACGGGCGCAGTCGTCACCGAGATGGATCCAGACTTGCACGATCGGGTCCTGGGCGCGGTCAGCCACCTGCCGCACATGGTCGCCTACGCGCTGGTGAACGCGATTGCCTCAATCCAGGAATCGCAGACCCCTGACGTGGATCTGCAAGCATTAGCGGGAGGCGGGTATCGGGACACAACCAGAATTGCAGCGTCTTCACCCGAGATGTGGCGGGATATCTGCCTGTGGAACCGCGACAATCTGCTTAGCCAGATTGACCAATACCTGTCCTGCCTGGAAAGATTGAAAGCGCTCATCAAATCCGGCGACAGCGAGGGGCTGTTTCGAGAAATGGACCGAGCGAAGCAGGTCCGCGAGCGGCTGGTGTCATGACTATGACAGAACTAGTAACCCGGCCGAGCGGACCGCTGCGCGGCACCATGACCGTCCCTGGCGACAAGTCTATCACCCATCGCGCGATTATTCTCAGCGCGCTCGCCGAGGGAGAAAGCGCGATTCGCAATTACTGCCGCGGGGCCGATTGTCTCCACACGGTTCAGTGCTTCAAGAGCGTTGGGGTACCCATCGAGGTCTCGGACGACCGACTGCGTGTAGGCGGCAAAGGCTTAGACGGGCTTCGTGAGCCGGAAGACAGCTTGGACTGCGGGAACAGCGGTACGGGGATCCGTCTTATGACCGGCGTACTAGCCGGTCAGTCATTCTTCTCGATACTGACGGGGGACGAGTCTATTAGAAGACGCCCTATGGGACGGATCGTCAAACCACTGCGCCAGATGGGGGCGGTGATTGCCGGGCGCCGCGGCGGGGAACTCGCTCCACTCGCCATCACTGGCGCTCGGCTCCGTGGCATCGAGCACGTGTCCCAGATTGCGAGCGCGCAAGTCAAATCCTCAATACTGCTTGCCGGTCTCTTTGCCGAAGGTGACACGACGGTCACGGAACCAAGCGCTTCACGAGATCATACCGAGCGCATGTTCACGTATCTGGGGCTCCCGGTATCAAGACAAGATCGAGTTGTCACCATTCGCGGTCAGTCGGCTTTTAAAGCAAAAGACCTTGCAGTGCCTGGTGACATCTCCTCTGCCGCTTTTTTTCTGGTGGCCGCTTCGATCGTGCCGGACTCGGATGTGACTATCACCTCTGTAGGCATCAATCCAACACGCATCGGCGTGCTGACGATACTGCAGGAGATGGGTGCGCGCATTGAGGTGCTGAATCAACGCGAGGAGGCGGGAGAGCCGGTCGCAGATCTTCGTGTCCGCCACGCGCAACTGCATGGAACCGATATTGGATCGGCCTGCATCCCGGAAACTATTGATGAACTGCCTGTCTTATGCCTCGCCGCCGCGTGTGCCGAGGGCGAGACCGTCATCTCCGGGGCCGCGGAGTTGCGGGTCAAGGAAAGCGATCGTATTGCGACAATGGCAACAGACCTTGGGCTCATCGGAGTGCAGGTACAGGAGCAACCGGACGGACTTCGAATACGCGGAGGACGGACCCTTCACGGAGCGCGCTGCCAGAGCTATGGCGATCACCGTGTCGCCATGACCATGGCGATTGCCGGCCTTGTTGCTCAAGGGGAAACCCGAGTGGAGGATACAGCCTGCATCACCACCTCATTTCCCGATTTTGATAAGTATTTGAGGGGCTTATTGACACCCTAGGGGCAAGGGTGAATAATACGTTCTTCATTTCGCGAGGATCTCTTCTGCCCGACCGCGGCGTGTGATTCTGGCATGATCGTCACGATCGATGGCCCGGCGGGAGCAGGGAAAAGCACTGTCGCGAAAACGATTGCGGGTAAGCTCGGGTACCTCTATCTGGACACCGGCGCGCTTTACCGTGCCGTCGCTTGGAAAGCGCTCGCAACCGGGATTGACCCAACTGCACCGGAGGCCATGAAGCGATTGTTTCAGCAGATCCGACTCGAAATCGTGCCCACCCTTGACGGCGGGATGGATGTGGAAGTGGACGGCAAGCGCCTGGGGCAAGAGATCAGAGCTCCAGAAGTGACGCGGGCAGCCGCCCAAGTGGCCGCCATACCGGGTATCCGGGACGAATTGATGCCGATTCAGCAGGCTTTCGGGCGGCGGAATGATGTGGCCGGAGTCGTGGCCGAAGGGCGAGACTTGGGAACGATCGTTTTCCCCGGTGCTGAGGCTAAATTCTTTTTCCGCGCGGATGCGTCTGAGCGGGCACGACGGCGCCATGCGGAATTGTTGCTGGCCGGTAAGGCTCAGGATCTGGCTGCAACTCGTCGCGCACTGGACGCCCGCGATGACCGGGATCAAACTCGCGAGGTGGCGCCGCTCGCGGCGCCGCCCGATGCCATCGTGATTGACACGACGCAACTGTCGATTGACGAAGTCGTCGAACGCATGATGGCCGTGATCGAGGGCAAATCAGCCGATCGCGGCTAACGGATGCTTTACTGGACCGTATGGATCATTGTCAGAGCGCTTGCGCGGCTGCTGTTTCGCCTGGAGATTTCAGGCCAAGGCCATATTCCGCGGTCGGGCGGCGTGCTGATTGCGGCCAATCACGTCAGCTACCTGGATATTCTGATTCTTGGCTGTGCGCTCCCTCGCCGGACCTCCTTCATCGGCCGCATGGATCTTTTTTCCGGCGTGACGGCGGGCATTTTACGGTACCTCGGGTGGATACCGATCCGGCGCGAGCGTGTGGACCGTAAAGCTTTTGAAGAAGCGGTGCGGCGATTAAAGGCTGGTGAAATGGTGGTCATTTATCCCGAAGGCGCCCGCGCTGTGAATGGCCAGCTTCAGCCTGGCAAGCCCGGTGTCGCCATGGTGGCGACGGCGGCGGGATGTCCCGTCCTTCCCGCGCTCCTCGATGGCACCTATGAGGCTCTTCCGCCTGGGGCTCATTGGATCCGGTTGCGACCAATCAGGGTAGCCTTTGGAGAGCCGGTGGATTTTTCAGCGGCGCTCAAGAGCGAGAGCGAAGACAAAAAGAAGTCGGTCTACCAGCAGATTAGTCAAGAGATCATGGACCGGATCGCGGCCTTACGGAAGATAAACATTTCTTGCCCTCCCCATATTCCTGGGGAAGGGAAACGAGTGGAACTGCGCAGTTAACCTTTAACCCTGTTGTTCAGGCGGTGTAGTTTGGAGGCGGCAGAAACTGTATATGGAAACACTTGAGAAGATGAAGTTGGGGGGATCGTCCGAGAAAGCCGAAATGGCGTCCCTGTACGAGCAGACCTTTCAAAATTTTGAGGAAGGCTCTGTCATCGAGGGCACGGTCGTTTTGGTGAAGAAGGACAAGGTCATTATCGACATTGGTTACAAATCGGAGGGCATGATCCCCGCCGAAGAATTCGATCCCCAGGAATTGGCTACGCTCACCCCTGGGACCCGGCTTCCGGTCTACATCGAGGAACGCGAGGACAGCGAAGGCAACCTCATCTTGTCCAAGGAGAAGGCGGACAAAATGAAGGTATGGGAAGAACTCGAACGGAACTTCAAGGACGAGAAGGTGGTCGAGGGCCGCGTGCTGAGCCGCATCAAAGGGGGAATGATGGTGGACATCGGCGTCAAGGCGTTTCTCCCCGGCTCCCAGATCGACCTTCATCCCGTTCGCGATCCCGAGCAACTCATCGGCAAGTCCTTTCCGATGAAGATCATCAAGATCAATCACCGCAGAGGAAACGTGGTCGTTTCCCGTCGTCTGCTGCTGGAGGAGTCGCGCGATCAGCGCCGGCAGCGGACGCTGTCGAATCTCACGGAAGGACAGATCGTCAACGGTACGGTCAAGAACATCACCGAGTACGGCGCCTTTGTGGACCTGGGCGGGATCGACGGCCTGCTGCATATTACTGACATGTCGTGGGGGCGCATCGGGCATCCCTCTGAAATGTTTATGGTCGGTGACCGCGTCGAAGTCATGGTTCTGCGCTACGACCGGGAATCCGGGCGGGTCTCACTGGGCTTGAAGCAGAAGGGGTCAGATCCATGGACCGGCATCGCGGCCAAGCATCCTGTGAACTCAAGAATTACCGGGCGCGTCGTGAGCCTGACGGACTATGGCGCTTTTATTGAGCTTGAGCCTGGAGTTGAAGGCCTCGTGCACGTTTCCGAGATGTCGTGGACGCATGAAGTCCGCCATCCTTCGAAGATCGTCGCTGTTGGCGACCAGGTTGAAGCCCAGGTGCTGAACGTCGATGAG
>JBBRRL010000136.1:0-6445 GCA_038200775.1 Nitrospirales bacterium | reverse complement strand
TGGAGGAAAACTTATGAGGAGAGTAGAAGCGGGCTTTTTTGCAGCCGTGATGGCCGCTTTGTTCAGTGTAAGCTTTTTGCCGGTGATCGCCTTCGCAGATGACGACGCGGTTGAGACCGGGCGGTTGCTTGCAATTCTGTTGGATTCCGGGCGCGTGGTCGTCGGTGCGAACCAATCGTTGATCAACGATCCTGACAAGGGCGATAAGGGGTTTACGCCCGAGGCATTTGAGAAACAGCTTACCGAGAAGTTCAAGGAGCGGGCGAAGGTCGATCTCAGCCATGTGAAAGACGAAAAGATTCCACAGCACGCCAAGCAATTGCTTCCGCAACTGGTCGACGCCAGTAAAAAGACCGTCGCAGAGTATCAGCCGGTCATCAACAAACAGGGCGTCGGCTTTAAGGGGTTCATCCCGGCGACCTTTGGAACGCAGGCTGCGGCGAAGTTCAGTTCGAAGTCCGGGATCTACCTCAAACAAACGACGCTCGAACCCTTCCTGCGCAACCCGAAGAACAAGGCAGATGACTTCGAGGTCAACGTGCTGAAAAAATTTGCCGATCCGTCCTATCCTCGACAAGGAGAGAAGATAGTGAGCGAGACAACGGACGGAGGCAAGGCGACGCGGGTCATGCTTCCCCTGTTCTATGGTAAGGGATGCTTGAGCTGCCATGGGGAGCCCAAAGGGGAGAAGGACATCTCTGGCTATGCGAAGGAAGGAGCGAAGGAAGGAGATTTGGGCGGAGCTATCAGTGTGAAACTGGGCGAGAAGTGACCCTTGTTTCCATTTTGCTTCTTGTGCTGCTTCCGGGGGCGGCTTTCGCCGCCCCCTTCCCCCTCACGCCGCCTGAGGACGTCCGAGCCCTCGATACTCCAAACGATGCCGGAAAGAGCATAAGCGTCGTCTGGAAGGCCTCGCCTGCTGACAGCAAAGAGCGGCGGGTCGAAATATGGATGGCGGAGGGCGGAGCAAATCAGGCAAAACTAGAATTCAAAAAAATCACAGAATTCGCTTCGAACACCCGTTACATCAAGCCAGGTGATTTTCCATGGTGGGACCAACCCGCTCCCAAGGGCGACCACTATGGGAAAGTGCCCTCCTCACAGGCCTTTCCCATCGAGGACGGCAAGCCCTATACCGCGAAACTGGTGATGCGAGCGGGTGACCAGGAAGTCAGTTCGCCCGTGTCAGAGGCGATATCGCGGCCGGACTGGTTCAATCTTGCCCAAATCAATAATCTGGCCTTCGTGCTGGCGTTTACCGGAATTCTTCTAGCCAGTATCAATGCGGCGCGGCGGAACCCGCACATGTATCTACGGCGTATCGCGGGACTGGATGCGGTGGAGGAAGCCATCGGCCGATCCACTGAGATGGGGCGGCCAATCCTGTATCTGACGGGGGCGGGAGATATGGGTGAAGTCCCAACGATCGCCGCCACGGTCATCCTCGGTGAGGTGGCAAAAAAGGTGGCTCATTATGATACGACCTTGAAAATTCCTCACCGGGATCCGATCGTCATGGCCGTCTGCCAGGAAGTCGTGAAGGAAGCCTATGCGGAAGCGGGACGACCGGACGCCTACCGGGAGGATTTCAACTTTTTCATCACGAGTGACCAGTTCAGTTATACGGCAGCCGTGGACGGCATTATGATGCGAGAAAAGCCCGCCGCAAATTTCTTTATGGGTTCGTATTTCGCAGAATCCTTGTTGCTGACGGAAACGGGCGCGAGCACCGGAGCGATCCAGATTGCCGGAACCGACTCCGATCATCAGTTACCCTTCTTTGTCACTACCTGCGATTACACGCTGATCGGCGAGGAGTTATACGCCGCAAGTGCTTATCTCTCCCGTGAGCCGGTGCTGGTAGGCACGTTGCGAGGGCAGGATTTCGGCAAAGCGATCATCATGGCGGCGCTCATCTTGGGAACAGCATTGGCGACCTTGGGCGTCGCAATTCAAAGCGATGCCGTGAATTATGTGTTGGACCTCTTCAAGGACTTCAAGTGACTTTCTTACGGCGTCAGCTGCCTCTCGCGATTACCCTGATCATGGGCGTCACCTTCGCTCTCCAATACTATATCCCCCATCCGATATCCGAGGACGCCATCACCCACCTGTCAAAGTGGATGCAAATTATTTCCGGCTTTGCGCTGGTGCTGGGTCTCGCGAGTCTCTTTCAGGTTCACGCTACCAAGATCAGACGGAAGGTGCCGGGCTGGGGATACAGTGTCATTCTGTATCTCGCAATGCTGGTCACCGTTCTCGTGGGACTGTTCTGGAGCAAGGGACAGACCAGAGTGGATGGACTGCAGACCGGCTTCGGCTGGATCTATGACTACACGATGGTGCCATTGCAAGCCACGATGTTTTCGATCCTCGCCTTCTTTATCGCTTCGGCGGCGTACCGGGCATTTCGAGCCCGCTCTCGCGAGGCTGCGCTGCTGCTCGCCGCCGCCATCGTCGTCATGATGGGACGCGTGCCGCTCGGCCAGTTTCTACTCCCGTGGACGTGGGACATCACCCAGTGGTTGCTCAACGTCGTGAACAGCGCCGCCCGGCGGGCGATCCTGATCGGTGTCAGCATGGGGGCCGTGGCGTTGTCTGTGAAGATCATTCTTGGCTATGAGCGCTCCTACCTGGGCGGAGGGAAAGACCAGTGAAGGAGTTTGCGCGGCGAATGATCAGCATAGACCGGCGGATCATCTTCCTTTTGATCGCCCTTGCCACGCTCTTGCCGTTGCTCCATCCATTCGGGCTCCCTATCAAGGTGTCTCCCGAGGTGCGAGGCGTGTTTGATCATATCGAAGGGCTTCCCAAAGGCTCAGTGTTTTTCCTTTCTCTCGATTTTGATCCCTCTTCCAAGCCGGAACTCGAACCGCAAGCCATTGCCCTTCTGCGCCACGCGTTTCGAAAAGATCTTCGTGTCATTGGCATGACCCACTGGCTGACGGGGACGGCGTTGGCGGATAGCATATTCGTCTCGGTCGCCAAAGAGATGGGCAAAGAACCTGGCAAAGATTACGTCTTTCTTGGCTGGAGCCCGGGGACTGGTTCATTGGTAATCGCCATGGGTCAGGACCTCTACAAAGCATTTCCTACGGATTATGCAAAATCCGCGACCCTCGGCATGCCCGTGCTGCAAGGCGTTCGCAACCTGCGGGATGTCAATTACCTTGTGAGCTTGGCCGCAGGCAATCCCGGCATCGAAATGTGGTACGTCTTCGGCAAGGACAAGTACCGTTTCGAAATGGGCGGGGGGTCAACCGGGGTCATGGCGCCGGGATTGTACCCTTTCCTGCGGAGTGGCCAGATCAATGGCCTGATCGGCGGGTTGCAGGGGGCAGCCGAATACGAAACGCTGATTGGGGTCATGGGGAAAGCGGTGGCCGGCATGGATGCCCAGTCGGCCGATCATTTCGTGATCATCTCCTTGGTGCTGCTCTGCAATGTCTTTTATTTCGTCTTGCGCGGTGAGAAGGGACGGCCGGCCAATGCCTGAACATCTGATTCCGACACACGCCCTGCTCGGCGGGTGGGTGGCAGTAGGCCTGACGTTGTTCATCTTCAGCTTTCTATACAAAGACAACCCGCTGTTTAAGACCGGCGAGCATCTCTACGTCGGAGTCTCTGTCGGCTATTCGGTCGTGGTGGTGTGGTATGAGGTCTTTATCCGCTTGGTCTGGCAGGAGGTCACCAAAGGCAACTACGAGCCGACCATTCCGGTAATGATCGGCTTGCTGATCTGGACCCGCTTTATCCCCAGGATTGCCTGGCTGTCGCGGTTGGCATTTGCTTTTGTGGTTGGATTCGGCTCGGGGGTGGCCATTCCACGAATCGTGTCCTCATATATTCTCAAACAGATCGAGGATACAGTGACCCCCCTTGTCACGATGGGGACGGGCGGTATTTCCATGAGCTTCGATCTTGCGAACCCTCAGAGCGGAATCAATACGATCGTGCTGCTCGTCGGGGTCTTTTCAGTCTTGTTCTATTTCTTTTTCTCCGTCGAACACCGTGGCGCGGGTTATGTGGCCGCCCGCACGGGGGTCTACTTTCTTATGATCGGCTTCGGCGCCTCATTTGGCTACACCGTAATGTCCCGCATGTCCCTTCTTATCGGCCGCTTTGCTGACCTGAAGACCTTCGCATCGGCGGCGTATGGCTATGCGACCCCGATTCTCCTGGCAGTCACCGTGATTTCCCTTGGCATTTGGGAAAAGACCCGCCGCCGCGGTGACGAACCCTAAGGGGAAAAGAAATCTGTCTTGGCAGATTTCAGGGCCGGGCGGGTGCAATGTCGATGCCCCATTTCGCCTGACAGTCTCCCTCCGGTGGGGACCCATAATAGGGTCAGATGCGACTTTCTGAGTGCTAGAGAGGGATAGGAAAACCCACCCCGGCGGCCGTAGATAATCATCAGGCCCATGGGAGAAACGGACTCGTCTTGGCGAGTTCGGGGTGGGCTGGGTGTAATGTGTCGAGCAAGCCCTATTTGGCCGGTGCAATGTCAGTGTCCGCTTTCGCCTGACAGTCTCGCTCCGGTATACTCTGTCTTCTTCAACAGTGAGGCCTAAGGCGTGGATACGACGAACCCCAGCTTTGTAGATTGCCCCAAGCTTCGTGATCTGGAATTTTTCCCGGTGCGGGAGGGAGAAAATCAGTCCGTTGGCCTGCGGGATCCGCAGGGTGTCTCAAAAGAGATCCTGTTCCTACCGCCCAACGTGTTTTACCTCGTCCAGTTCTTGGATGGGCAACATACAAGAAATCAAATAGCCGGGGAGTACCTTAAGCGCTTTGGAGAACTGCTGCTTCCTAACTGGGTCGATAAATTCTTGACTGAGCTTGATGAGAAACTTTTCCTTGAGGGGGAGCGGTTCGAGGAGGCGAAACAAGCGCTTGCCGCCGCCTACCGCAAGGAGACCAATCGCCAAGCGGCATACGCGGGCAAAAGCTACGAAGCAGATGCGGAAAAGCTACGAGCCCAATTGGGAGAGTTTTTTAGTTCCAAAGAAGGGCCGGGGAAGGCTCCTTCCGATCATGCCGGCCAGCGCATCAAAGCCCTCGTGGCGCCCCATGTGGAATTGTCAATGGCCGGACCCATTTATGCATGGGCGTACAAAGAGCTCCTGGAGGCTGACGCGCCGGATGTTTTTGTGATTCTGGGGAGCGCGCGTGGGGCGATCGAAACCTTGTTCGCGTGCTGTGAAAAAGACTTTGAGACGCCGTTAGGCACGGTTTCTGTAGATCGAGAGTTTCTGAGATTGTTCCGCCAGTTTGGCGGCGAGAGCTTTTTCGAGGAGGAACTGGCCCACCGCAACGATCATGCCATCGAGTTCCAGGCACTATTCCTTCAGCACATCCTGGGCGGAAAGAAGCCATTTACAATCGTTCCAATCTTGTGCTCTTTCTCACATCTGCACTTCAGTCACCCTGATTTACTTCCGCAAGGCCAACGCATCCCGGAGTTTCTTGCCGCGTTTCGAATGACGATTGATGCCTTCGGCAAGAATGTCTGTTACGTAGTCAGCGGGGATCTGTCGCACATCGGCATGCGGTACGGTGACCCGAGGCCACCCACCGATTTCCAATTTAATAAGACGATGCAGGCAGATCTGGCGATGCTGAAGCACGCAGAAATCGGCGATGCCGAGGCTCTCCTTCACTCCATCCAGCGTGACGATGACGCCCGCCGGGTCGGCATTCTTCCGCCGCTCTATACAATGCTCAATCTTCTTCCGGGAGCGACCGGAACTGTTTTGCGGTACGACCGCGCTACGGTGGACCAATACAACTCCACCGTGACGTACTGCGCCATGGCATATTATTGAATTGCCGCGGGTCCTGTCGCCGGGCAGCCCGGTCGTGCTCGCTCCCGAAGCCCAAGTCGCTGCGCTCGGCCCGGGCGCCCGCTCGGCACCACCCGCTCCACTTTCTTTTGGAGAGAGAAGAAGGAATAGCTGGCCTCCGGTCAGCGCCATCCATCGCGATTCTTTTGGTGAGAGATCAAGATCGTTCCGGGTCCTGCGCAATCTCACCGGCTCGGATTTCTTTCTCAAACAAGAAGAAAGCACTAGCTGGCCTCCGTGGGCGCGTGCGCCATTGAATCGCTAGAAGCCGCCGTGCAGTAGCCGGCAGGCTTGCGCTGTGCCGGCAGGTATAGTACTGTTCGGGTCATGCACATGCGGCGACGGTTGCGGGTCAGGTCACGGTGAAGCGCTGGCAACATGTAATAACCGTGGCCGCGGGTTTTGCGATCCTTCTCCTTCTCACCAATATGGTGCTCGTGGAACGGAACCGAATACTTCAAGCGGAGGTAAACTCCCGGGCCCAATACATCCAACAGACCGTGCAGCTTGAGGGTCTCCAACGCGATCTTTTGAATGCCACTGCCAATCTGGCGGTCCGTAACAAGGACGACGCCTTGAAGGCGATCCTCACCCAGCAGGGT
>JBBRRL010000135.1:0-6452 GCA_038200775.1 Nitrospirales bacterium | reverse complement strand
GGCGCTCGATGCGGTGTTCCCTTCGTGCACCCACGCCGCGGTACACGACGCGGCCCGCCCCATGACCAGCGCCAAGCTGATCGACCGGGTGTTTGAGGCGGCCGAGAAGTTCCCCGCGGTGATTCCCGGCCTGC
Source organism: Nitrospirales bacterium (assembly GCA_038200775.1). Lineage (GTDB taxonomy): Bacteria > Nitrospirota > Nitrospiria > Nitrospirales > NS-4 > NS-11. The sequence goes on along the minus strand of JBBRRL010000135.1, from coordinate 6,318 downwards.
CGGTGATTCGTCTCGATCCAGATCTGGTATTTCTGGTGTTTCTTCCGCCGATCCTCTGGGCTGCAGCTTACTTTACATCCTGGCGCGATTTCAGATCCAATTTGCGACCCATTACTCTCCTCGCCGTCGGTCTGGTGCTTGTTACTACAGCCGCCGTGGCGCTGATCGCTCGCACGCTTCTTCCCGGATTGGGATGGGCCGGAGCCATCGCTCTCGGGGCGATCGTATCGCCTCCTGATGCCGTTGCCGCTACGACAATTGCCCGGCACCTCAAGTTGCCGCATCGCATCGTCACCATCCTGGAAGGTGAGAGTCTGGAACGACGCGACGGCCTTGGTGCTCTACCGTGCAGCGATTACTGCCGCCGTGAGCGGGACATTTGTTCTCAGCCAGACACTGGCGCAATTTTTCATCGCCGGCGCCGTCGGGATCGTCATCGGCATAGCGGTCGGTGCCCTCACCCGTTGGGCGCTGTGCTTCACGAATGAAACATCCACAAATATCGGTGTCACTCTTCTCGCCCCCTATGCGGCCTGGGTGATCGCGGAAGCCGTCCATGCTTCAGGTGTACTTGCCTGTGTCGTCGGTGGTATCTATCTCAGGCAATACTTCAGCGCCGTAGCTCCCGCGACTCGCCTCCAGGCGCGGGCGGTCTGGGGCTTTGTCGTGTTTCTCCTGAACTCGATTCTGTTTATCCTGCTTGGATTGCAGCTCGGCAGTCTCCGCAGCGCGATTCAATCCTATGGTTTGGTGAACTCATCTGGGATGGCGCAATTGTGAGCGCTACGGCAGTCGCGGTGCGCCTCGCTTGGATACCGATCGCTGCGTACATACCACGTCTGCTGAGCCCGGCTCTGCGCGCGCGGGACCCAGTCCCGCCCTGGTCGCATATCTTTCTCATCGGGTGGACGGGGATGCGCGGCATCGTTTCCCTGGCCGCCGCGTTGGCGCTGCCGCTGACAGTCGCTTCGAGCGCACCTTTTCCCTTTCGCGCTGAAATCATTTTGCTGACATTCGCGGTCATCTTGGCTACGCTTGTGGTGCAGGGTCTGTCGCTTACCCCGCTGATCCGTTGGCTTAACCTGAAACCCGACCAGACGTTGGCTCGCGAGGAAGCTCACGCCCGAGAGCAAGCAGCGTCTGCAGCCTTGCAACGCCTCGACCAGCTTGCCACGGAATCTTGGCCCATGCCGGAGGATATGGAGCGGCTCCAGGATCATTACACCCAGCGCGCGAAACGGTTCGCGAATCCTGACGCCGTGGATTCGGAATGTTCGCCCGAAGCTGCTGCGGCGTATCGGCGGCTAAAACAAGAAGCGTTGACAGCAGAACGGGAGCGGGTGATCGAGCTCCGAGATCAGAAGTCATCAGCGATGAAGTCCTTCACCGCTTGGAGCACGAACTGGATGTCGAAGCACTACGGATGGGGGTGGGCGAGGTACGCGTGGGCGCCAAGCATAGAATCGATGATCGCAAGATGGAGTCGCGCTGACACAAGCGATCAAACCAATTATGAGCTACCTTGCATTTGCCCCTGGCGACGAGATGGGCATGCTTTCGGCAGATGAGGGCCGACCCCGGCGAGTCACCTCCTCGGTGGAAGGCAGGTCTGATATCTCCCAGCCGCCGCCAAGAGCCTGAATCAACAGCACGTTGGCGGCCATTCGCCGGCCGAGAATTTGAACTGCCGTCACCTCATTGCTCAGGGCAGTGGTCTGCGCCGTGACCACATTTAGATAATTGACGTGCCGGCCTTGTACTGATTCGTGATCACCGCGAGGGATTGCCGCGCCGCCTTCACCGCCTCATCTTGCACCTGCGCCTCTTGCTCGAGAATGCGAAGCGCGGCCAGATTGTCTTCCACTCCCTGGAACGCCGTCAGCACAGTTTGGCGATACGTCGCGATGCTCCCATCATAGGCGGCCGGCGCCTGCTCCGTCTGCGCCCCTCGGAGACCTGGCGAACCCCGACCCTCTGGTCGGCCTTCACTACATACATGAATGCTCCTTGCGGACCTCGTTGAATGGCGGCCGTTGGGATCAGGGTTGTCTGCCGCTTGACGTCAAGCAGCAGGCGGGCATTCACGAACTGGTTGGGGAACAGTTCATTCCCGTCGTTGGGAAATACCGCCTTGAGCCGCACCGTGCCCGTGGTGGGATCGATCTGGTTATCGACTGTCAGCAACGATCCGGTGGCCAGCCTCCGCTTTTGCTCGCGATCGAACGCCTCGACGGACAAGCGCTCGCCGGCTCTGAGCTTGTCCATGACCGGGGGCAGGCTGTCTTCGGAAATCGTGAATACAACGGTAATTTGGCTGAAGCTGCGTGATGACGACCAGCCCCGTCGTGTCGCTCGCGTGTACGATGTTGACTGGATCCACCAGACGCAAGCCGATACGTCCGCCGATCGGCGAGGTGATCCGGGTATACATCAGGTTCACCTTGGCGCTCTCGATCTGTCCCTGATCGTTTTTGATGGTCCCTTCATACTGACGCACCAGGGCCGCCTGCGTATCGAGTTGCTGTTTTTGGATGGAATCCTGCGCCCACAACACCCGATAGCGTTGGTGGTCCAGCCGCGCATTCTCCAGAAGAGCTTGGTCACGTGTCAGTTGTCCCTGGAATTGGGTCAATTGCGCCTCGTAATGGACGCGGGTCGATTTCAGCCAGTAGCTCCCCTTTATGGACGACCTGACCTTCCTGAAACCGGATGCCCATCAGTTGTCCGTCGACTCGGCTAGGGACCGTGACGGTATTGCGCGGGGTGACCGATCCGAGACCGGTAAGGTAAATGTTGATATCGCCGATCTTGGCAGCCGTCGCGACCACAGGCGCGGGACGGTTGAGGGCGTTCGGTCCCTGCTTGGCGGCGCGCGGTTGGGCTTCGCCTGACTTTGTCAGCAGGAGATACGCTCCGACGGCGAGGAGACAGAGGGCGAGGAGCGCAATCCCCCAACGCTTGACCAGCACTGGAACCGTGTCGACTCAGGGATCTGGTCTTTCGTGGGCTCGGTCATCGGGGCCGTTGATCTGGCCGTGGTCCGGCGATTCCTTGTGCAATGTGGGCAATTGAGTAATCTTCAGTATTACAATGGACTTCTTCGAGGTCAACATGGGCCTTTCAAGAGAATCGTCGGAGCACGGCGCAGAGAGGTTGCAACGCTGGAGACATGCATGTTTCTTTCCAAGCTCAGTGATGAAACCAGGTACAATCCAGGGTCGAGACGCCGGAATGGACCTTTTGATGAATATAAGTCGGAGCAAGGAGCGGTGAGGTTACAAAACGTATGTAACCTTCTGCGTTATTCTGCCGACTTCGGCATTGGGGTCGCTTTTTGAGTGAGGCGGACCTCCGACCGGCCGCGGGACCTCCGGATGAAGAGATTATCCCACGGATCCTGGCCGGAGAGGTAGATCTCTTTGAGGAACTGATCGCGCGCTACAAGCAACACGTCAGTCGCATTGTGGCGGGCCATGTTCGACGCGACATGATCGAGGAAGTGGCGCATGACGCGTTTGTCAGGGCCTACATTTCTTTGTCCACCTATTCGTTTCGCGTGCCATTCGAGCATTGGTTGGCCCGGATTGCATTGCGGAGTTGTTATGATGCGTGGCGAACGGCCGCGTCCCGTAAGGAAGTATCCTTGGGCGGGCTCGAGGATGAACATCAACAATCCGCTGAGCGACTCCTGGCAGCAGAGTCCGAGGAGCGTTTCGACCAACTCCTGCGGCAACGTGAGACAGCAGAGCTATTAGAGACGGCATTGGGGAAGCTGTCACATGAAAATCGCATGGTCGTCACACTTGTTCATCTCGAGGGTCATTCCGTACGTGAGACTGCAGAGCGCTTGGGTTGGAGCACGATCAACGTGAAGGTTCGGGCGCATCGCGCCCGTCGACAGCTCCGTGAGGTGTTGGAGAAACTATTGGGGGATGCTGTATGAGACCATCAGAGGAGCGTATAGAGCGGCTCGAGCGGGCACTGAAGCGGGCACACAATCTAGAGGACCCACCAGAGTTGTCATCGAACTGGGTCTATTCGGTCATGTGCGACGTTCGCCGGCAAGCGCGCGCTGCACGTGTGACGACCGAGATTCCCTGGCTTGTTTGGCGCGCTGCGACGGTGGTTGTTTTCCTTTCGATGGTAGTGGTTGGATCCGTGATGGTCTGGAACGTTGAGCTGGATGGGCCCTTCGCGAGCTTCTTTAACGAGGCGACCGTGGACCCGATTCTACTATGAAACGCTCATGAGCGACAGCCAGAGCCACATCCCCGCCAAACGATGGCGCATATGGAGCGGGATCGCGGTCGTGTTTGTGTGCGGCCTGCTCGTCGGTAATGTCGTGACCACTGCGTATGATGATCACAAGCAACAGCAGAAATGGCAGGAGGGTCTGTCCGGACTCAAGCCTCGGGTCATGAGGTATCTCACCCGCGAACTTCGTTTGTCTGCCCAACAACAGCAGGCTATTGAACCCATTCTTTCTCAAGCGGAAGCGGAACTACTGCGGTTGCGCATAGCGCAACAGCCTCAGGTTGAGACGTCCGTGAGTCGGACAATGGATGCCCTGAAAGTGACGCTGAGCATCGATCAGCAACACAAGCTGGAGGAGCTCAATCACCGGCTGCACCAACGATGGGACTTGGATCGCCGATATGTCGGTAGCCTTCCCAAAGCACCGCCATGACTTCGATGCCTTCTTGAAAGGTGTTCCTTTGAATGGGGGCTCACCATGAAACCCCAAAATGGCAATGGCTCAGATCAGCCTGGACGCGGAGCGCGGTAAGGGTAGGTTATGGACCGGGATACCATGTTTCCCTGTGAGACTCTCGCAGAGAAGTACCAGGCGCTGTTGCGGGTGTCTGAAGCTATCGCAGCACACCGTGACCTCTCGGTTTTGTTTCATGACCTCGCCAACCGCCTTCACCGAGTGGTCAAGTTCGAGTATATGCGGCTGCTCCTCCATGATCCTGACCGGAATGTCATGCGCTTCCACCTCCTTGGGCACCTGATGTGAAATTCTACGACGTGTTAGCTTCCCAGGATTTACCCGTGGAGGAATCTCCAGGCGGATGGGTGTGGCAACATCAGCAGCCCCTGGTGATCTCGGACACGGAAATTGAAACCCCTTTCCCGGGCGTGACCGAGGCTGTCCATCAACAAGGCGTGAAATCATACTGCGTCGTGCCTCTCACGACCGCCCAGCGACGGCTAGGCGCGCTCGGATTCGGGACTTCTCTCCAGAGCACATACAACGACGCCGGGTTGGAATTTGTCCAACAGGTCGCCACGCAGGTCGCGGTTGCGGTTGACAACGCTCTCAATTACCAGTCACTCCACTCATTTCAGCAAGAGCTTGCCAATGAACGCGAACAACTTGCGCATGAACGCGACCGCTGGGGTCTTCTTCTTGATGTGAACAACGCGGTGGTCCCATCTTGATCTCCGGGAGGTGTTCGCGGCGACGACGTCATCGCTGCGTTCGGTCATGCCCCATGCGATTGCGAGTCTTTATCTCGCCGACGCCAACAACAATGTTTTTCGCCGGCACGCTCTTGTTTTCCCTGAGGGCAAGGGTCTGATCCACGAAGGCCTCGTAGGCCCCATCGACGATACGCCTGCGGGTCCGGCGTTCAGGTCGGGCCAGCCGACGCTGTTCCATGAGGACGATCTCAAAGCTTTAAATTCCGAGATTGGCCGGTTCCTACTTGCAGAAGGTGTCAAATCCGGCTGCTGTGTCCCGCTCCTGTCTCACGGCAAGATTCTCGGCACCTTGAATGTGGGGAGCTTTCTACAAGGCGCATTTACCCCTGGTGCGGTAGATCAGCTGAAGCATGTAGCGGTCAAATTGCGATTGCCGTTGACAACGCGTTGGCCTATCAGCAGATCACCGAGTTAAAAAACAAACTCAGTGAGGAAAAGCTCTACCTCGAGGACGAAATCCGGACGGAATTCAACTTCGAAGAGATTATTGGAACGAGGCGAGGGCACTCTTGGGAAACTCGTGGTCGACCGGGGCTTCTATGACCGCGCGAATGCGGCTCTTGACGGGCTTCAACAGCTCACAGTCGCACTTCACAATCCGGATGGCAGTCTGGGCCGGCTGGCGCGCAACCCGGCGCTATATCAGCGGCTGGATCGGCTGACCGCCAAAAGTGAAAGGCTTATTTCCAAAGTGGAGCGCGGCGATGGCACGTTGGGGAAACTCGTGACCCAGGACAATTTGTACCAGCGGGCCGACAAGGTCTTGGCCGATGTGGTGACCCTGTTGGCGCACGTGAAGAAAAATCCCACCCGGTATTTCAAGTTCTCAGTGTT
>JBBRRL010000134.1:0-6453 GCA_038200775.1 Nitrospirales bacterium | reverse complement strand
GGTGACGTCCACCGCAGAGGTCGCAGTGGCCGACGTCGAAGCGATCACAAAGCGTTTAGTCGTGGTGTCAAAGGACACCGTGACATTCTTACCGGCGGCAACAAGCGTGGCGTCCGCGTTGATTTGGGTCTGAATCTCAGTGGCGAGATCCTCGCCGCTGGGATATGCCTTTCCCGGGGCTGCGGCGCCGGTGAGCGTGATGAGGCCCGATGCGACGCCGTCAACGGTGACATTCAAGGTGTCGTTTGTACCGGTCGTGAGAAGCACAGGCGCGCTCGCCGCAGGTGAGCTGATCGCGGTTCCCGTGTAATTACCCTTGATGCTGTTACCTGTAGTGACATCGACGATGGAATAGGCCGTCGGCGCGGAGAACCTGATCTCGTAATTATGCAAGGTCAGCAGGCTGTTCGCCGTGATTGTGCCGCTGCCGATCGTTGCCGTGCCCGTGTTTGTGCTCTGCCCCGCCGCGGTGACGGAAAGCGGTGAGAAGAAATCATTGCCGGTGCTCCCATCGAGACCATAACCTTTGACGTGAACCCGGTTGACCTCATTGACCACCGACGCTGACAGCGTGTCGATCTGGGCAAGCACATTTGGAATATTCGTGTCGCGCTGGCTTAATAAGCCCTTGAGCCCACCATTTCCGATAAACCCTGAAATGTCTGTAACTTTGTAAAATACATTCAGAAACCCGCCGTTCAAAGCAGATGCCGCACCCGTCAACGCATAAGTGTTGTTTCGTTCTATCAAGAGATTGCCCCTGCCGACAAACACCGCGACCTGTCCGCTCACGTCTTCGAACGTATGAATCTCGATCTGTTTACCCAGTTAGTTCAGCAGTTGGCCGCGCTGATCCCGGAGATCATTCGCGGTCTGTCCGCTCGCCTCTCCGAGGGCTATTTTGCTGTTGAGTGCGGCAATCTGTGAAGCCTTGGTGTTCACGTCGGTAATAGTCTGCGCGACCTGTGTGTTCAAGTCTCTGCGGAGTTGGCTCAGGTCGGTGGATGCCTGGTTGAACTGATCTGTCAAAGCCACGGCCTTGTTCAACAGAACAGTCCGCTGAGTGAATCCTTCCGGACTTACAGAGACATCCCGAAATGCGTTGAACAAATCCGTGAGGCCTTTATTCAGACCTTGGCTGACGGTGTCGGGAAACAGTCCTTCCAAACGAACGAAACTGTCCGATTGGGTCTGCAGCCGCCCGAGGTTTTGCTGAGACACGTTAATTTGCTGCTCTACAAAAGTATTTACTATCTGACGGACTTTGGTGACCTCAACGCCCGTACCGATTGGGGTCTTCCCGATGGTGACGGTCTCGGTAGGCGCAAATATTGCTTCTTGCCGGGAGAAGCCGGGGGTATTTACATTAGCGAGGTTCTGACTGACCACCTGAAGAGCGCGCTGATGCGCCAGCAGACTGTTCGCCCCCGTATTGAAAATACTTAAGAGACCACCCATGGTAAACCTTTCTAAAGATTCATCGAAGGCAGGCTATCCTCTGAGCGTGAGAATTCGGCCGCTTTTCTGATGCTCCGGAACGATGCCATTTGAGAGATATCCCGTCGGCTGTGCCACAAGGCCCCGAAGTAGACTCAAATACTGAGTGACATAGGACATGGATCCATGAATCAACCGGTCATTGATCCGATTTTGGTCGCGGACCTTACCGGTCAGAGAGATCAGGTCTCGTTGGGCTTTCCGCAGACGACTGCGGTCCCGCTCATTGAGAAAACCAATAACGGCCGACAAACTTGGGTTGTCGGATTCGGGAAGCTTGAAAGCCTGCGCCAAGCCTCGTATACAAGCTTTCAGATTCTTCGCCTGCTTTCCGAGGCGTTCGAGGACCGCTTCCTTCTGAACCTGCAGCAGAGGCAGATCTTTCAGCGACATGTTCGTCAGCAGTTGTTGCTCGCCTGTTAGCACGGAGCCCAGCTCGGTCTGAAGGTCGGACTGGATATCGAGAGCTTCCTCCAAAGCCTCCATTGCTAACTCGGGAGATGTGCTCACGATTTCTCCTTATAGGATGGTGTCGAGAATAGTCTGCTCGATCAACTTATTCGCCACTTGCTCGCCACGCACATTGTACGTCCCGGTCTTAATCGCTTGTTCCAGGGGCGCCACTTTGTCCGTCCGAATATCAGGGGATTTGTTGATGAGCTCATACGCGCGTTGAAACTCTTTGGCCTGGCTTGAGATACGGACCTTATCTTGTTGATCCGCCTTCGGCTCGACTTTTGACACCTTTGCCTTGGTCTTGGTCACGTCCTGCAGCCCGGAAAGAAGTCCCGCGAGGTCGGTTACATGGCCCTTACTGGAAATATTCATTTAGCGTCCCTCCTGTTCAGTAGGATTTATCGGAGGGACCCCGGGGGAACTTAAGCTGACGGGTAACGGAGGAAACATTTGTCGTTCAAGAGTCTTGGCCAGACCAAATCCTCCTTGTTTTGCCGCTTGGTTGGCGACTTCTTGATCAAGCAAACCGAGGTATGTATCCCCAACTTTGGAGTCAAGTAGGCCCCCTTTGGGGACGGCCGAACGCATGGTTTTTAGCATGTAGTAGAGAAGGAAGGACTCGAATTCGGTCGCCGCTTTCTTGAACTTTGCCCGCTCTGCGGGGGTCGGTTGCGGGCGCAGTCTTGGGGTCGTGAGGTCGCCCGAGGAGGACTCAACCGAAATTGCGTTCGGAGCGCCAGACGGAGTAATCGATTGGATGCCGAGAATATCCATTATATGACTTCCAGGTCCGCCTGCAGCGCACCTGCCGCTTTGAGGGCTTGAAGAATGGCCACAATGTCCCGAGGCGTGATGCCCACGGAGTTCAAACCGCGAACCACATCGCTCAGAGTCACAGACTGTTCGATCAGCATGAATCGCGCCGGATCTTCTTTCACGGTGGTCTCCACTTCCGGAGTCACGACGGTTTGCCCGGCGGCATTTCCGACAAGCGGCGCGTTTGGCTGAGAGACATCCAGCTTTGTCTTGACCTGAATCGTGATATTCCCGTGTGCCACTGCCACTGTGGAGATCCGCACATGCCCTCCCATGACCACCGTGCCGGTGCGCTCATTGACCACGACGCGCGCCCGCTGATCCACCTCGATATCAAGGCCTTCCACGGCTGCCAGGTACTGTACAATTTTCCCCTGATAGTCCTTCGGGAGCGACACCCGGACCACGCCCGCGCTCACCGGCAGCGCCGTGTCCTTGCCGAAGACATGGTCGACGGCTTCCGAGAGACGAAGGGCCGTCGTGAAGTCGGGCTGATGCAACACGACAGAGATGGATTCCCATGCGGCGAGATCTACCGTCACTTCCCGCTCCACGATCGCCCCGTTCGGAACACGACCCGCGGTGCTATGATTTTTTGAGGTGGTGTCGCCGGCCTTGCCCCCGATAAATCCGCCTAATGTGACAGGGCCCTGCGCGACTGCATAGATCTGCCCATCCGGCGCCTTCAATGGAGTCATCAGAAGCGTGCCACCTTGTAGGCTCTTGGAATCTCCAATGGAAGAGACAATGACGTCTATCTGCGTTCCCGGCTTTGCAAACGGTGGCAGCCTCGCCGTCACAATGACGGCCGCCACATTTTTCGCCGTGATCTGTTTCGGATCCAGAGTGAGATTGACGCCCATTCGATTCATCATGCTGATGAGGCTTTGAATCGTGAACGGCGCTCCCACGACGCTGTCGCCGGTTGTCCTAAGGCCGCTCACCAGCCCATACCCGATCAACTGGTTTTCGCGCACCCCTTCAATACTGGCTACATCCTTGATGCGGGAGGCCTCCGCGGCGGTGGCGCCAAGCCCTAGCATCAGAAGAATCACCAGCGAACGGTACATTCGCCGGCGGCACACGCCGCTTTTGAGAATGCGACGTGTCAGTGGGAAGGTCGGTGCGGTCACAGGTTTTTGCGTGAACATCTTTTTTGTCATTGTCAGGTCCTTTTTTCCTTCGGCACGCGTTCCAGACACAGGACAGAGTTGGTTTCAGAATGGAGAGATAAAATTAAAAATGCGGCTGAGCCAACCCGGATGCTGTTTATCGTCCACGACTCCGAATCCCGTATAGGATATCTTTGCGTCCGCAATGGCGGTCGACTGCACGACGTTCTTTGAATCCACATCAATTGGACGGATAATGCCGGTCACTTCCATCGTCTGGCGTTCACTGTTGACGACCACTTCACGATGACCAAGAATCTTGAGGTTGCCATTGGGATACACATCCATGACCATCGCAGTCATGCTCGCCGTCAACTGGTCGTTGCGAGTCGTCGCGCCATTTCCCGCGTAACTGTCCTTCATCGTCACCTTTGCACTCGCCTCAGGGGACAGAAACGAGAGGGCTTGACCGGCGATGCCGAAGAAACTTTTGAACGCGCCCTTGAACGAGTCATCCGTCGAGCTATCTTTAGAGGTCTTGGTCGTCGCGGACTTGGCCCCGCTCGCATTTTCGGTAATACGGATCGTGACGATGTCCCCGACTCGTGCAGCCCGGTTGTCCGAATAGAGTCGGGCGAACTCTCCATTATCATTCCAGAGGGAGGCAGTCGTCGCCTGAGAGACAGTGGGCATAGCCGAAGCCTCCTTGGGTGGCGGCGTCGTTGTCACAGTGGGATTCACCCAGGAACACCCGCTGAACAGGACGATCGCTGTGAGAGGGATCACCGCCATGGCGGGTACGGAATGCCGGCTGATGCACGGTAGCCGACTTGGGCCGAAGAAATGTTGTCTCACGAATGCCTCCATGACTATGGTCCAACCTGAACAGTTTCGCCGTCCACCACTCGCGCCGATACCTCTCTTTTAGAATCCAGATTCGACACTCGAATATTCATCCCTGCGACTCCATCCTCTTTAGCGATGCCGAGCGCCAGAACCTTGAGCGGCCCCTGCACATATTGAATCGTAATGCGCGCGCCCTGTCGGATGGCGTAGGGTTTGCCGAGCGCCTCCTCGGTGAGGGGAACGCGGGCGGAAACGCTTCGAGTCACACGTTGGCCCACTGCCAGATCCGGATTCGCTACGTAGCGGCTGTCCGGGCGAACCATCCGTACGGAGGCCATGACCACGTCGGCCTCCTCCACAAGCTGATTGCGGCGAAGAAAACGCGACGCTACGGCAACATCCTTGACCGCCTCGACCTGCGCCTGGACACGAGACAAGCCGATCACAAACGTCACGCGCCCGAGAGGACTCCCCAAACCAATATGACTGATCTTGGCGCCTGGATGGATGGTAAGCCCATCCACGGAGGACATAATGCGGATCGTCACCGCCGACGGCTCTATCTGTAAGCCATGCGCGACATACCCGCGCAGCGCCGAGGCAACTGTCTCTTCTTGAGACGCTACTGTCCTGTCGCCGGCAAAGCCGGGTCCGCGAAGACCCATGACGCCGATGATCACGGTCGCCGCCAAGACCACTAACTGGGATGTGCTACGCCCCTTCATCACCTTTTCAATCCGTTCGCGGTCTGGAGCATCTCATCGGCGGTCTGCACCGCCTTCGCATTAATCTCGTAGCTGCGTTGGCCAATGATCATATTGACCATTTCTTCCGCGATGTTTACGTTCGAGCTCTCAAGAAAGCCTTGGGCGAGGGTGCCGAAGCCCGGGCTTCCGGGAGCTCCGGTCGTCGGATCTCCCGACGCACCAGACGGCAGAAACAAATTGCTGCCCTGCGCGTCAAGTCCGCCCGGATTGTCGAAGCGAGCCAGTTCCAAAGAGCCGATCTGGCTCGTCGTTGTGGCGCCCGCGGCAAGTGCCGAGACCGTGCCATCGCTTCCGATGGTAAGCTTGATCGTGTTCGCAGGAATGGTAATGTTCGGCAGCACGGGATCGCCGTCCGACGTAACCACCGCTCCGGTGCTGTTCTTCTTGAACGCGCCGGCTCGTGTGTAGGCAATCGTGCCGTCGGCCCGGCTTACTTGAAAGAAGCCATCGCCCTCGATTGCTAGATCCAAATCGTTCTGTGTCTGTTGGAGACTCCCGGGGGAGAAGATTTTCTGGACCGCCACGGCGCGCACGCCCGTCCCGAGCTGAATGCCCGTGGGCAATGTCGTGGCTGCAGTGGCGTTGGCCCCCGGCGAGCGCAAGGTTTGGTAGAGCATGTCCTGAAAGTCTGCGCGGCTGCGTTTGAAGCCGACGGTGTTCGAGTTCGCAAGATTGTGCGCGAGCACGTCCATATTGAGTTGTTGCGCGGCCATTCCTGATGCCGCAGTCCACATTGCCCTGATCATCTTTGTCCTCCGGATCTACGTTGTGCGTGACTTGCTGACATACGCGTCAAACCGGCCGCCCGATATCGTTCACTGCTTGTTTAGTCGCATCATCCATTGCGTGCACAACCTTCTGAGCGGCTTCATACTGCCGGCTGAGGTCAATCAGCGAGACAAACTCTTCGATCGCATTCACATTCGATTCTTCCAAGCTGCCTTGTACGATGCTCGTGG
>JBBRRL010000133.1:0-6462 GCA_038200775.1 Nitrospirales bacterium | reverse complement strand
GCAGGAACTTGACACTGCCTCCCTGAACGCAGAAGCGGTCTGGGTCACGCCGATCACAGTCGTCGGTGATGATGCGAAGGCTTCGACTCCAAGATTTCGCATCGGCGTAAGGCTTCTTTTTCGTGACAGCCATAGCCAACGACGAATCGCCTGCCTTGTCGGTCAGTTGCTTGTCGCAGCGGAGCGGTTCGACTTGCATGTCGGAGGAATGATCACCACCGAAGCGGTGGAGTGCCGGAACGAACTTGGCCAGCGCATCGCCGGTTACTTGGACCGCCCCAAACGGGCCCTGCCGGGATCACCGGTCGCCATCATTGTTCCGGGGTATGGTGAAAACAAGCAGGCATACGTCACATTGGGCTACTACCTGGCTGACAATGGGTTTCACGTATTGCGCTATGACCATTGTGACCATATCGGAGAGAGCGACGGCGATCCCATAAAAACCACGCTGACGGGGTTCAAGCGAGACCTCCAGGCCGTCCTCGCGTTCGCGAAGGAAACGAGGCCCGACAGCCCGATTGCGGTTATTGCCAGTGGCTTGGCCGGCCGTGTCGCATTAAAAGCCGCCGCAGTGGATCCCCGGATGGATCTCTTGGTCATCCTGACCGGTATTGTCGATCTGCAGGTAGCTTGTCTCGCTATGCATCAAGAAGATTTGATTGTCACGTTTCTTCGCGGCGCCAGGAGGGGCGTCTCAAACCTTCTGGGCGTGCAGATTGACGTCGATCACTTTTTGCAAGACGCTATCAAAGAGGGTTATGCAGACTTGCGGACGACGCTGCGAGATGCGCAACAGATCCGGGTACCAGTGATGTTCTTTGCAACCCACGAAGAAGCGGGCGGATCAGTGATGGCCGTGAATGAAGTGCGGGACGTGATTGCCAGGGAGGCGTTGTCGCAAGTCTTTCCAATTCCACAAACGCTACGGCAACTCCATGAAGACCCTCGCAAAGAATGGGCCATGTTTCGTCAGCTCGTCTCATGTTGTATGACGCATCTCTCCCCGACGGCCGCACGGGAAATGATCGAACCGGCGCAGATGGAGATCGGCCGCCAGAATCGATTGGAGCGTCAACGGGCAAAGGCCCATAGCCCCATTGGGAAATCTGGAAGTAAGGAGTTTTGGCACGACTACTTAGACCATTTTCACTGCCTTGCGAATATTCCGGAATACTGGCATCTGCTGGATCAGATTTCCCGACTCTTGGGACCTATGGAAAAAGGCGCAACCATCCTCGACGCTGGGTGTGGACCGGGCAATCTTGGGATGTGCATGTTATTGCAAGGCTTCTACCGCCGGCGCGGATCGTCAGGCCCGGGCTTCGACGACCTGCGGTATGTGGGTGTAGAAGTGGCCCAGAGCGTTTTAGCACGGGCGGCGGTCAATTTCTCGAATGCCGGCAATGATGCGTTCCTCTCGGTAGGGGATCGACAGGATTCTTCCACAATGGCCACATCGCTCACCTGCGCCGACCTGAATCGCCCACTGCCGTTTCGGGATCATCAATTCAGTCGAGTCATTTGCAATCTGGTGCTCGGGTATTTAGAGGATCCGATGTCGAGTCTCCTAGAGCTTGTTCGGGTTCTCGCACCGGGCGGATTAATTATTGTCACCAGTTTGAAGCCGTACGCCGACCTCATTGAGATTTATAAAAACTTTATGCTGAGGACCGACCTTCCAGAAGAGATTGAGGAGGCCGAACGCCTGCTTAACACCGCCTGCAAGATCAAGCAGGCGGAGAGTGACGGGATCTTTCGGTCTTTCCAACCCGATGAAATTGCGATGTTGCTGATTATGAGTGGCGTGTCAGAGCCTCAGGTATCTTCGACGTTTGGGAATCAGGCATATATTGTGGCAGCCAGAAAGCCACGTCAGAACGAATATGATGAGGGCGTGCCCGAATCTCTTACAGAAGCCAACTTCGTGACAGCGACACCGACTGCGGGTACCTGTTGATGTAACATCCCTCCAACGCGATTTGCGTTTCCGATCCTCTCCTGCTAAGAGTGCTGGCCGCAAGGTCCAGCGTTCCAGCGAATGCATTATCCGGACCTAAACTAAGTAAGGGGGTTGACTTAGGCCTTTTGGTCCGTTACAGTCATTGTTCGCGACCCGGTACCCCACAGAGAGGGCTCCTATGAGGGATGTGTCCCGCAATACGGCGACTCCCGCTGACCTTCAACAAGTTTTCACCGAGGGTGAAGCTGCCAAGGCCAGTATCCTCATCGTGGAGGATGAAGCAGGTCCCCGGGAAGCTCTGAAAATGATCCTCCGGCCCTTCTTTAACCTGTACTCGGTCGATAATACCGAGGTTGCCATGCAGGTCTTGCAGGAACAAAAAATTGATCTTGTGACCCTGGACCTGAAACTGCCACGCAAACAAGGGATGGATTTGCTCCAAGAAATCAAGCGCGAGCATGAAAATATTGAGGTCATCATCATCACGGGGTACGGGAGTCTTCAGTCCGCGATGGAGGGAATACGCTACGGGGCCGCGGCGTACCTGCTCAAACCTTTCAATGTAACGGAACTTATTGAGGTCATTAACCAAACACTCGATAAAAAGCGTCGCTTCGACTGCCTGCGGAACGCGTTGCAGACCTGCGCCAAGATGTGGGGCCATGAGGTGGATGCGAAGACGGCGTGGAGAAATCTCTCGGATTTATTGGAGGCGAAGCACCCTGAACTTGTTCGCCATGCCAACCGCGTGAATTTCTATGCCTCGTTGGTTGCCGAGGAGCTGAATCTTTCCAAGGCGGATTGTGAATCCCTGGAAATGGGGGCTTGTTTGCATGACATCGGCAAAGTTGGGTTGGACGAACAGACTGCCAAGTCCGAACCCTCTGATCGTGACGATACGGAGAATATGAAACGGCACACGGATATTGGGATGCACATGACGGAGTCTCTGTCCTTGTCTCCCGATGTTGTGGCGATTATCCGTTCTCACCACGAGTATTACGATGGTTCAGGCTATCCGGAGGGTCTCAAGGGCGACGACATTCCCTACCTGGCAAGAATTGTTTGTATTGCCAATGAGTTTGATTGGTTCCTTACGAGACGCTCCGAGCAAGACCCGACCGTCCAAGAAGAGGCCAGGGCATACGTGCGCAGTCAAGCGGGACGGTGTTTTGATCCAAAGCTTGCAAAGGTGTTTGCCCAGGTCGTTAGGTAGCTGGTCTGCATCATACAGCGACCCATTTCGGGTGGCTTTGATAGGGACGGCTTGATGACACGGCAATGCCGTCACTTCTTTCCACTCGAGATCGGATTTCCCTTCCTCGCAATAGCAACCCGCGAAATTCATCTCGTTCCATAATGCCTCAAAGCAGAGCCATGTGATGAGAGTCCCTACTACCGAACAGGAGCTGTTAAAGGAGATCAACGAGCTGCGCCAAAAGATCGCCGTCATGGAGAAGGCCCACTCTGAGCGGGGTCAGGCGGAATCTGCCTGGCGTGCAGCGAAAGAGGAGTGGGAGCAGTCATTTAATGCCCTCACTGACGACGTCTGTATCCTAGATAAGACCGGCAAAATTTTGCGAGCCAACAAGGCCATGCGCGACCGGTTCAAGACGCTGCATGATGCCGACTTGGTGGGACTCGACTATCGCATTGTCTACTATGATACCGTCACGCCCAGCATCTGTCCGCCTTGGGAGGCGGTCCTGTCGGGAGCGCTTTCGGTCATGGTCGAAACCTGGCTCCCCAAGCTCGAAGGGTGGTTTCTGGTTTCCTGCTATCCCCTGTACGATGAGGCTGGCAATCAGTGGGGTGCCGCCTCCGTCGTGAAAGACGTGACGGAGCGTAAACGTGTTGAAGAGGTACTCCGAGATGTAGCGCAGTGGGCTCCCGCAGGTGGTAGCAGCGCATTTTTTCGTTCTTTGGTCACGTACCTCGCGCGAGCGATCGATGTGGAATACGCCTTTCTTGCTCAATTTGCCGGGGAGAAAAACGACGTCCTTCAGACACTGGCAATATCGGCTCATCATGAGATCATAGAGAACGAGGCCTTTCCGGTCGTGCAAACGGCATCAGGAAAAGCGGTTCAGGGGCAGCGTTGCTATTACCCGAGCGGCGTGCGGCAACAGTTTCCCAAAGATCCGTTGCTGAGGAAATGGTCGATCGACAGCTTCATCGGAAGTCCGCTCTTTAACTCTCTGGGGCAGGCGGTGGGTATCATCGCCGCGATGGATAGCAAGCCATTGCGAAACATCAGGCTGACAGAGTCCATTTTGGGTGTCTTTGCGGTACGCGCATCGGCTGAGCTCGGGCGAAAGCGCATGGAGGACGCCTTACGGGACAGCGAAGAGCGGTACCGTACGATCGCTGAGAGCACCTATGACCTCATATGCGAGACCAGCATCACTGGCTGTTTTTTATACCTCAGCCCAAACTTTAAGGATGTCCTGGGGTATAACCCCGCCGATCTGCTTGGGCAGAGCATGTTTGACGGGATGCCTGCAGAAGATCGTCCCGCGGCAATGGTGGAATTTGAAAGGGGCATCCGGACAGAGCAGTCCGGCCAAGCAGTCTTCCGGTACCGCCATAGCAGCGGCGAATGGCGGTGGTTCGAAAGCACGGAAAAGGCATTTAGTACCACGAACGGCGAGATCCGTGTCGTGGTGGTGGCCCGCGATATAACGGACCGCAAAAAGATGGAAGAAGAGCACCTCCGGGCCAGCAAGTTGGAATCTATAGGCGTGCTGGCTGGCGGCATTGCTCATGATTTTAACAATCTGCTCACCGCAATTGTCGGACATCTTTCTCTCGCCAAGATAGCCGTGGATCCCAGTGGCGACCTCTTTCAACGTCTTGATGACGCCGAAAAAGCTTCTTTACGCGCGCGCGGTCTTACCCAGCAGCTTCTCACGTTCGCCAAGGGCGGCGCGCCAGTGAAGAGGCCGGCATCGATTGGTGATTTCCTGAGGGAGACTGCGGGGTTCGTTATACGTGGTAGTAACGTACGATGCGAGTTCGCACTTGCCCCGGATCTCCCTTCTGTGGATATTGATGAGGGGCAGATGAGCCAGGTGGTGAATAATCTTGTCATCAATGCCCAGCAGGCGATGCCATCAGGCGGAGTCATTCGTATTCGTGGGGAAGTGGTGACGATCGGCTCCGAGCCGACAAGCGTGCGCCTGCCGCTTAGGGATGGCAAGTATGTTCAGATTCTCTTTGAGGACCAGGGAGTAGGAATTTCGCCAGAGCATCTTTCTAAGATCTTTGATCCCTATTTTACGACCAAAAAGAAAGGTAGCGGGCTTGGGCTTGCGACGTCGTATTCAATCATTACCAATCATCAGGGTCACATCTCCGTGACGTCCCAGCCCGGAATCGGCACAACGTTCGCCATTTATCTGCCTGTCTCGGGTCAGGAAGTCATAACATCTGTGAGGGGCATGGATCGGCCTAGGGCCGGCAATGGCAACGTCCTCATCATGGATGACGAAGAGGCCATCCGGAGTGTGATGGTGCGAATTCTGACGATGTCGGGTTATCAAACGGAAACTGCTAAAGACGGCGCGGAAGCCATCGCTCTCTACAAACAAGGGAAGGATTCAGGGCATCCTTTTGACGCCGTCATCATGGACCTGACAATCCCGGGGGGCGTGGACGGCAAGGAGGCTATTAAGAGTCTTCTTCGGATTGATCCACAGGTGAAAGCAATTGTTTCAAGCGGGTATGCGAACGATCCGGTGATGGCAGACTTTCGCGACTATGGCTTTCGCGGAGTGGTCGTGAAGCCCTTTAAGATGGTTGAACTCACCGAGGTCCTGCACCAAGTCATTACAGGGTCCACCTTCTAAACTCGCTTGTGTGCCTGCCATATCGGTCCCCTTGGGGGAGAGGGTAGCGAGGGTTGGCGGGATATCATGCCCACCGTTCATCCCCGTCCTCCCCCCCTCTGGGATCACGATTTTACAGGTCTCGCCATGAGAGCATCCGGCTCCACAGGGAAAGGGCTGGCTTGATGTTCAGCGAGCTCAAGCCCCCAGAGCCCAATTGGATGAAGCCTTTCACACGACCGATCGAACCGCCATTACTGGACGTGCCATCGGCGCCTGTTCCCTGGGCGCCCACTTGGACTGCCATTTGCGAAGGCAGTCCGAAGTCCAGGGTGATTGATCGATTGACGATCGTGTCGGATCCCGAGGGCGCCGTTCCGACGACAGAGTCTTTATAGGCTGTCCCGGTTTGGTAGTAGAGAGCATACAGATTACCGCCGCCGGTCGAGACGCATATGTCATCGGCGGGTATGAAGGTCGTAAAGAAAACACTCCCGCCTAATACCCTGGCTTCGCTGAGGTTACGCTCGCCGCTGGTCGGCAGCGTGGTGAACCAGCCGTCTTTACTGGACATGGCGCCGACCAGAGAGCCGCCCGTGCTGCCTAGAAATTGAGTGACGCCGGCGAGGCCTGTCACCTGACTTCCGGAACAGACCTTGCAGACCACCACCG
>JBBRRL010000132.1:0-6494 GCA_038200775.1 Nitrospirales bacterium | reverse complement strand
GTCAACTATCTTTACGTCTGGCGCTCAACCCTCACAACACCGGCTGCATATCAAAGATATGCACAGTCAAAATAAAAAGTGAGTGGGCTCGCTGATGAGCAACAGCAACCGGCCTATCGGGGCGTGAGGTCCCCGGCCGCAATTGCTTGATACTCAAATCCCGCACGGCTGAGAATGATCTCCCCACTTCGACTTAAGGCATCCACAGTGAGGAAGACTTGATTCCAACTTAACTCCGGTATCCTTGCAATGATTTCCTCAAAGGTCAGCGGAGCAGAACTCGATCGAAGCACATTGAGAACCAATCTGTCTGCGTTGCGGAAAACATCCATACGACCTCCTTTGTACCGGCAGGACATTCGTTACAGCGGATCACCTTTAGCCGGTGACCAACGCACCGCCAAAATGCGCATGCCGCCCAGGACCAGTAAAATCCCCCCGAGGGCGGCCAAGCGAATGAGATCGCCCTCCTTGAACCATTGCGATATCACTTCCGTCAACATCACTACCAGGATGGCATCGACGATGAATGTCACCTTTACGCGACCTTCGGTGAGATACGTGAGGCACGTTTTGAACACTTCGACGACGGCCTGAAGCAACAAGGAGGCGACGATGGCTTGCCGAAGGACCTGCTCCACGGGGACATGAAAAACGGACCACAGGTCGACAAAGGCTTTGATGACCCCGACCAGAAGAGTTGTGAGGATCGTCACAATAAGAAGATTCAGGATCAACTTCATGCCCTTGATCCAGTAACGGGTGACGTTCGTCTCGCCCGTCTCGGTTGAAACTCTGGGATTGGACTGAGGCAGAGCGCTCATTTGGAAAGCAGGTCGATCCATTCCTAGGCCCTTTCCGGCAGCGGGAGGTACTTTAATGTATATCCGACCCCCCTCAGTGTCTGGAGATAGCGTGGCTGCGACGGATCGGCTTCAATTTTTTTGCGGATCGTATGGATATGGACATCAAGATTGTGCTCGAGCACAAAGCAATCCTCTCCCCAGAGGAACGTCAGCAATTGGTTGCGGGAAAACACGCGGCCGGGCTCCTGCGCAAGCCGCTGGAGAATGGTAAATTCCATCATGGTGAGATGTACCGGGTTCTGGGCCATGGTGACCATATGGCGGTCGGAGTCAATTTCAAGGTCGCCGATCCGCTGGAGATGTTCGCTGTCCGGAAAAACCGATCGCAGCCTTCTACTTACAGCGCGAACCCTAGCCATAAGCTCTCGTGTGCTAAAAGGCTTCGCGACGTAATCATCGGCTCCAAGATCCAATCCCGCAACCCGTTCTTGCTCTTCATATCGCGCAGAGACCATGATAATCGGAATGCGGCGAGTGCGCGGATTGCTTCGCAGCCGCCGGCAAACTTCCCATCCGTCTAACCCGGGCAGCATGAGATCCAGGAGAATCAAGGCGGGCAGCAGTTGTTGCGCTTCGCGAAGGCCGGACACACCGTCATATGCCAACACCGGCAAAAAATGCTCCATGGTGAGCGACATGCTCAACAGACGCGCAATATCACGGTCATCTTCAATCACAAGAATATTATCCACAATGGCCTCGCATCTAAGCTTCTCTACTTAATAATAGCCGGGACTTATTCCGTGTCATTCAATACGGTGTTAACTTTATGTAAAGCCTCACCGATGCCCGCATAGGAAAGGACTGCGAAACCGCTATCGAAGCAGCTTTTAAGGGCGATTGAGGGATTTATTGGTCGTCCGACCGGCTTGAGAAGAATCTGCGGATGTGATATGCTTTGCATGAGCCTCGTTGACTATCTTTCTCGCGCCTCGTTCCTTCCTCCCCCGCGCGATTGATTCCGTAGCCTTCGCTGCTCGGGCATCTATCCAACCTGCTGGCGGGGAGGCACTTCGTGAAAAAGGGATTGTTAAGCATCATCGGGCTTTCCAAGGAGTTCGATGTCACCAAGGGGTTCTTGGTCCATCTTCTCCGATTCGGTACACGGACGCCCCACATTTGCGTATCAGAATACGACCTGGCCAACTGCCTCACTGATCTCGGTCTGCTCAAGCCTGAAGTAAAGCGCTTGGTCGACACCGCAAAAGCATCTGGAGAGGCAAAGACCGCTGAAATTTTGTTTTCGAAACGGCAGATCCACAAATACTGGTCGGCGCCCACTCGTCCGGTTTGAAATTAACCGACTGCTAGACAGGAGAATTTATGATGCCTGAAGAAAAAATCGCGAAGATGACGAAAGCGATCAATGAGGCAATTAAGGTGATGGGCGACCGGTTCGGATCGACGGAGGGCGATGTTACGAGAGCCATCCAATCCCTCAAGGAGTCTATGAAGAACGAAGCTCCTGCCGCCGCCCTACCTAAGACTTAGCAGAACAGTCCTAACCGGCATTTCTTTTCGGGGGGTGGAATGGGGGCCGGCTGAACTCCCACCGAGATGGTGTTTCGACGCTCTTGCCATCCGCATTTGCCGCGGGAGTCGTTTCCCCTAAAGATTGGCAGGATTAAAGAGGTGCAGATCTTAAGACTCACTATGTCTCCGGGTCTGAGTGAATCCAGACCACCCTTGTTAGGGCATAATCTCAATGGTTATCCCGTTAGGCACAGCCTGCAAAATCTCCTCAATCTCTGAATTTGTCACAGCGATACATCCCTCGGTCCAATCCGCAATTATTCCATTCCGTAGTCCTGCTCCATTGGGCTGCCCGTGTATCATGCTGTCGCCGCCAGGCGACATGCCGTGCCTTTAGCGCGCCGCATAGTTCGGGCAAGAAATGTGCAGCGCAAGATGAAACTTGCTTTGTGGATTGCGAGAGTCAATAACGTATCGTCCTTCTGGTGTTTTGCCATCACCCTGTTGGGTCTTGGGCCCGACCGATGCGCGTCCGAGCGACACACGCGATAAGACTTTACCAATTCGCCCCGATACATCAACAACAGACGCCGCTTACTCTTCTCAACAATTATTGCGTCTGCCTTTAAGGACGAACCCGCCATTCTGTCGACCGGAGAATTGCCCCAACCAGCGCCCTGCTGTCATGGATATCAGGAGCATCAGCGTGGCGAACAAGTTAACTGTGTAGGCCATATTATTTACTTTGTCGGCGTACTCGAGGTTGCAGAGAGGCACGGAAACGTTCGACCGATGTCAGCACGCCTGGCAGAGATCTATTTGCGGGCGGGAGTGGATGTGCCGAGCATCATAGGATCGGCGGACCATCCGCCGCCAAGAGCTCTATAGAGTTGGACTATTGAGACGAGATGCAGGCGGCGAGTGGCGGCCAGCGACAATTCCGCATCGAAGAGACTTCGCTTGGCGGTGAGCACATCCAGATAGTTGGAAACTCCGCCCTTGTACCGTAGCTCGGCGAGGTGCAACGCCGATCGCAGGGCGGCAACTTGGGCTTGCTGCGCTTGGCTCTGGTCGCGAGACGTACGAACCGCAACAAGACTGTCCTCGACTTCTCTGAAGGCGACAAGAACGGTCTTCTCGTATTGAGCGAGTGCCTGCCTGGCCTGTGCCTCAACAGCTCGCTGTTCGTACCCCAGAGTCTGAGCGTTCAAGAGAGGACCTGCGAGGCCTAAGCCTGCAGCGCCGAATTTTGATCCTGATCCAAAGAGATTGCTGAGCTGGGGACTTGCTACGCCGAGGAGTCCGGTAAGACTAATCTCGGGAAACCTGGTAGCTTGGGCGACTCCGATCCTAGCCGTCGCCGCAGCCAACTCGTCCTCGGCTTGCAGGATATCGGGTCTACGCTGGAGTAGATCAGAGGGAAGACCCGCCGGCACTTCTGATGGCATTATTTGTTCGGTCAGCATTGGCCCCCGTGGGATTGCAGACGGATTTCTCCCCAGCAGCACGCTCAGCTCATTCTCTTTTTGAATCATTTGACGCTCGAGCTCCGCGGAGCGGGCGGCCGCATTGGCCCTTTCGGCCTCAAATTGATCGGCATCGAGCTTTGGGATCAGCCCCTGTCGTAACCGTGCCTGGGCAATCTTCACGGACTCTTCCCATGATTGGAGCGTACGCCTGGCAATGGCAAATTGCATATCGAACTGTCGTAGATCGAAATAGGCCTGTGCCACGCCGCTCACCAGCGAGAGGACCACAGCTCGTCGATTCTCTTCCCGTGCCAACAAATCCCCGCGAGCTGCTTCGTTCGACCGGCGTACCCTTCCCCAGACATCCAACTCCCAGTTGAGGTTTCCTTGCAGATAGTAACTCGTAAAGGTGGGGAATCCGGGGATATTTACCTTATTGAGCCGCGCGAGCGGAGCGTTGGCGCTGACGGCAACCTGTGGAATGTAGCTGATGCGCGCGGCGCCCAGTCGAGCCTGGAATTCCTCGACGCTCGCAACCGCCTGTTGAAGGTCTTTGTTCTCCGCCAACGAAATGCGCACCAGCTTTTGAAGTTCCTCATCGCGGAGCAACGCCCACCATGCCATATTAGCAATGGACTCTCCCTCATTCTCTGCCATCCGAAACGACTCCGGTGCCGGCACCTTCGGACGGTTAAAGTCGGGGCCCATTGCGCAGGCCGCTAGCAACAACATTGTGAAAGAAAGGCCTGTGCGGATTGGGATCATTACCCTTCTCCTTCAATCCGCGACCCCGCGGGAACGACGAGCACCTTTTCCGTCTTCCTCCACATCCGCTGGCTGAGCCTGCTGACAACCACGAAGAAGAGCGGCACGAAGAGGATGGCAAGTAACGTCGCAGAAAGCATGCCGCCGAAAACGCCGGTGCCGATGGAGCGGCGGCTGGCCGCGCCCGCTCCTGTGGCGAGGACCAACGGCACGACGCCTAATATAAAGGCCATGGATGTCATGATGATCGGGCGAAATCGAAGCGTCGCGGCCTCAATCGCGGAATCCACGATTGGCGTACCGGCTTCCCGACGGTGATTCGCAAATTCAACGATGAGGATGGCATTTTTGGCGGCAAGACCGATCAAGGTCACCAGCCCGATCTGAAAGTAGATGTCATTGCTGATACCTGCAAGCCAAACTGCGCATAGTGCACCGAAGACTCCGAATGGCACGGCCAAAATCACCGCAAAGGGCACCGACCAACTTTCGTATTGCGCGGCGAGCACCAGGAATACCATAAGAAGGCCGAATCCAAACGCCATCACCGATCGGTTGCCGACTTGGCGTTCCTGGTAAGAAATGCCGCTCAAATCCAGTGAATAGCCTTTGGGGATTAAGACCTCGCGGGCGGCGCGCTCCAGCGCATCCAGGGCCTGCCCCGAGCTGTAACCCGGCGCCGACCCTCCTAGCACGAGCGC
Source organism: Nitrospirales bacterium (assembly GCA_038200775.1). Taxonomy (GTDB): domain Bacteria; phylum Nitrospirota; class Nitrospiria; order Nitrospirales; family NS-4; genus NS-11. The sequence goes on along the minus strand of JBBRRL010000132.1, from coordinate 1,220 downwards.
CGTGTTGACCCCGATGAAGTGCGTCACCGGATCAGGTCCGCTCGTATATTCGGTGGAGACGACCGTATCCAACGGCACCATCGAGGTCGTCTGTCCATTGTACGCTCGCACGAACACCTTCGAGACGTCATCGGGCTTGGAACGGTACTCTGGTTTTCCTTCAGTCTGCACCCGGTAAACCCGGCCGAACTTCAAAAAATCGTTGATATACAGGTTGCCGAAAAAGGCCTGCATTGTTTCGAAAATGTCGGAGATAGGAATGCCAAGCGCCTTGGCCCGATCCCGATCCACAGTGGCGTATAACCTGGGCGCCGTCACACGAAAGTTCGTGCCCGCGGCGCCGATTGTCGGGTCCTGCCTGGCCTTGGCAAGAAACTCTTGCGCTGTGTCGGCAAACTTCCGGAAATCACCTCCATTCGGATCCTGAATTTGGGCCGAAAAGCCGCCGGTCGCGCCAAGGCCTCTAATCGCAGGAGCATTGAACGCGAGGATCATCGCCTCGGGGATCTTTGCAAATTCTCCGTACGCCGCTGCTATGAGCGACTTGACATGCTGATCCTTCTGCCTGCGTTGATCCCAATGCATAAGCGGTGTGAACATGGTTGCGCTGTTGGATCCTCGCGTGCCGAAAACGAAGTTCTGACCGGCCAGTGCATCTGTACTATGTATAACCGGATTCTTCAAATAGTACTGTTCCAGCTTACTCAGCACGGCGTCGGTCCGCTGCAAAGAGGCTCCGTCCGGAAGCTGCACAACCGAGATGAAATAGCCTTGGTCTTCTTCCGGAAGGAAGCTGGAAGGAATAATCCTAAAGAGAAAGCCGGCAAGAAGCAAAATAACGCCGAAAGCGGCTAATGCCAATACCGAGCGCTTCACAATGGTGTCGGCCATTGCCACGTATCTCACCCGCATCCCATCGAACCCCCGATTGAAGACACCGAAAAATCCTTTGTGTGATTCCTTTCGCGGCTTCAACACTAGTGCGCAGAGCGCCGGGCTGAGTGTCAGCGCGACGAATCCTGAAATGGTAGCGGCCGTCGCGATCGTGATAGCAAACTGCTGGTAGAGCTGACCGGTTATTCCCCCAAGGAAGGCCACGGGTACGAACACGGCACACAGGACCAAGACAATGGCGATGATAGGTCCGGATACTTCCATCATGGCGTTGATCGCGGCCACCTTGCGCGGCTCTCCCGCTTCCATATGGCGCTCGACATTTT
>JBBRRL010000131.1:0-6495 GCA_038200775.1 Nitrospirales bacterium | reverse complement strand
TCAAACTTTTCCAGATACGACACATAATCAGTACCCGGGTAGGCATCGCCCCCGATGCCGATCGCAGTGGTAATCCCATTCGCGAACTGGGAACAGATCCAGATGATCTCATTGGAAAGACCGCCGGATTTAGTGATAACGCCAAACGACCCCTCACGAAAAAGTTTACAGGCTACGAGGTTATCGAAGGCTCCTCCGATGACTCCCAAGCGGCAGGCGCCTGCCGAGATGATGCCAATGGAAGAGGGACCGTTAAAGGTCTTGCCTAACTTGACAGCGTGTCTGGCCAGCAGCTTGGCGTCCCGTTCGGGGACGCCCTCGGTGATCATCGACACAAGCTGTATCTTGGGATTGTTCAGTGCTTCCATCCCGGCTGCGCTGGCCCGGTCAGCACCGATATATACCAAACTGGTATTGATACTAGGACGGCTTGCTGTGGCCTCACCCACACTCTTATAGACCGGCACGGTTACAAGCCCGTTCCCGTATAAGACTTCATTTGTTTTTCCGGCATCGGGAGGATAGACAAACGCCTCCACATTCAGGGGGCGCTTGATCATGTAACAGAATTCGGCCATCCGGCGAGCAGCATTCAAGCCAGCCGCACCACCCTGAATGACAACGCGCGTGTCCTGGTCCGCCAATATACTCATCGGGATCTCCCCTTCGCTGTCTACCCGGTGTTAGTGCGCCTGAAGCGCCTTGTCGACGATGTCGGTGAGCGGAGTATGGCGGTCGAATACGTTGACGTCGAAGCCTTCTTCTCGGAGCGCCCGCATCGCATCGAGTCCCTCTTTTTCACGAGGACCGCCGCGCCGGACCCAGATTTTCACGCCATTGAGTTTACCTTCGGCCTTGGCCTTGCGGAAACCAGCGATAATGCCCCCGAAGGTCTTCTTCACGTCCGTGAAGTTCGCAATTGCCCCCCCGACGATGATGTTCTTGATTCCCGGCAGTGAGCACACCTTCTCCGTCAGCACCTCTACGGCCCAGTCTGGTGGATCACCGGAATACTCAGCGTAATTCGCAAGTTTGCCGCCGCGGGCCACCACGGCATCTGAATAGTATACGCTGGCGCCACCTCCGGCCGGCAGCATGGCCGTGTCGCCGCCTGGAATTTCGATGAACTTCACCGATCCCTTGATCTTCGAGTCTACCCCCATGACAGCCAGTTCGTTGCTTGTATAGGCACGACCGAATTCGGCGGCAAACGTAAAGTTCCAATCGGAATGACGGAACTTGGCGTCGGCGTCCAGGAGCGTGACCGCATCAAGCGCAATAAGCTCCCCGTCGCTCTGTCGAATCACCACGGGGTTCACTTCGAGATACTGCGCGTCTTCATTATCAAAACAGGTAAATAACTTTGCCGCGAAATCAGCCATCTTCCCGGCCGTCGGTCCTGAGAAACCAGCTTCCTTTGCCAACTTCAGTAAATCGTCCGAGGACGGCGTCTGGCCGACTTCCACTGACAGTTTCTTGACCCGATCCCAGTTGGCTTCGACCTCGATTCCGCCGCAATTCGCAACCAGCACCTCGGCGCCATCCCGGGTCGATTTCACAGCCGCGTAATACTCCTCTTGATGCGCAACCATCTCAGACACAATCACTTGAGACACAGTGATACTGCCGACCTGCCGGCCAAGCATTTCCTTTGCTGCTGCTTGAGCCCCTCGTAAGTCCAGATCAACCTTGACCAGACCAAGCTTGAACCGCGACCCGAGAGCTTCGTGCGCCTTGACCACTAACTTGGTCTTGCTTAACCAGTCCTCACCATCCGCACGGCTCTTGAGATCATCGACGGAAGATATCACCAGATAATGAGGAACCGGGATTCCCCATTTTTTCATGAGCCCCATCCCGGGGCCTTCTAGGACTTTGGCCACGTGCTGCTCCTGGATATTGAATTGGTAGGATAAAACGCGGGCAGTCTAACTCAAGACGTGGAGGACTGCAATTCCCCAAACGACCTAAAAGTGTTGAGAAAAAGCCCTATAACGACTTCAAACGCGACAATACTACGTAAATAATTGATTTATAATGTTTTTATTAATGTTGACACTGAGATCACCGAAGGTTCGTCTTGACACCCGATGATCGTTTCTCGGCGGGTTGGCACGACACACAGACGAAGGAACTGCGCTCGGCCTTAAGCCTTCGGATGGCGCGCCCGCACGAAGGACAAGGCTGGCCCGCTTTATTGTAAACCAGATGACGTTTTCGATACTCGCCTTTTGTCCCATCGGGTGCCAGGAAATCTCGCACGCTCGAACCGCCATCCATGATAGCCTGATTGAGAACGTCTCGCATCATGTCGAAGAGTCTTCGTACGCTCCTCGTCGCTAACCTGTCTGCGATCCGGTCCGGATGCAGTCGTGAGCGAAAGAGAATTTCGTTGGCGTAGATATTGCCGATGCCGGCAATGACTTGCTGGTGCATGAGCAGTGGTTTGAGGCGGCCGCGGCGGGATCCGATCAGATCCCGAAACTCTGGCCACGTGACTCGTAAAGGATCGTGACCGAACCGACGGGCTTCAAAACGCTCGATCCCCGCCTGGTCGAGGAGATACACACGACCGAAACGACGTGGATTCCAGTAGTGCAGGGACCGAACCGGCCCTGAGAAGGACAGCGCGACATGAATATGTTTCCGATATGTCGGATTAGGCGCTGTAAAGAACAATAGGCCCGTCATTCCCAGTTCAAATAGCAGAAACCGGGTCTCTGATTGTTTCTTGGCATGCAGCAGAACACTCTTCCCCAAACGCGAGGCATTCACCACGCGGGCGCCGTGATACCAGGCCAGAGACGATAACCCCTCTCTGACAATGTCCTCCCGTCCCACCCACGAATCTAGAATTACCGATCCTTGAAGCCGATCGCGCAGTTGATGGGCTACGGTCTCCGCTTCCGGTAGTTCAGGCATTCAGACCCTTCACCTTTTCTGCCGAAGATCGCGCACGAACCGGATCGTTGCCTCAAGCTCCGGGAGCGGCACCGCGCCAGGGCGCTGCGCTGCAACTAACGCGACGGCTTTCGGGTAGGGCAAGCCTTGAACAAGACAGAGATAGGCGATCGCGATCGATGCCGAACGTCCGATACCGGCTCGACAGCAAATCAGCAGGCGGCCTTCCTTTTCGTGCTGCTCCAGCCAGGATACGGCTTCATCCAGCTGCAGTGGATCGGCCTCGGCAAACTCGGTAAAAGGGATCCAGTGGTAGGTTCGCCCCTTCGGTGGAAGGACCGTGGTCTCCAAGGCAACATTCAAAATTACCGACATCAACCAATGAGGATTCGCGGCGTCTTCTGAGTCTCCCACCGCCAGATGGTCTGTGATCAGATGCATAGAGCTACGAGGGTTCCGTAAAGAGTAAATTATAGTATAGCTTCGGACTGTGGTCCATAAACAGAGATTGCGCGGGCTTCCGGATCTGATTTAGACTACTATGCGCGGAGCAGTTCCTAGAGGAGCACGAGACGCCATGGATTTTGACTCGGTCGAGCAGCGTTTGAAAGACATGGCCTGTCCGGTGTGCAAAACCTCTCATGATTTTATGATTCCTCGCGATTCACGCATCATCGATGGCGAATATAAGGCGTTCTGCAAGGGGTGCCGGTATAGCATGCCGATCCACATGGACATGGAGAGCTACCTTCGAAGCCAGCCGGATGTGACTTTCTGGGTTCAAGGCATGCGCTGCCCGTCGTGCCTGAAAAATGGAGGGACCCTCGACTTCTGGGTCCAGCCTTCGGTGCGGAACGCCGTCTACTTCATCACCTGTGCCACTTGCAAAAAGCCTTTTTCGGAGAAATCCTCCTTGGAAGCGTTCGAATAATCAATCCTTCCCGATGACCGACCGAATCACCTCGGCCTTCGCGGTCTTCCGGATACGCCCTACACAGCCTCCCCGATCAATCTCCGTCACTCGCACAATTGCGCCGCGCTCCCAACGGTCAAATCCTGCGTTGTGCTCAGAACGTTCCTTGTCAAGCCGCCCCACAATCTGCCGTCCCCTCTCGTTGCACAGCCACACGCGTTGCTCGCCCTTCATGATCATCCGCTCGCTCACGACGCGATAGCCATTCAGGTCTCGATCTACTATTGTCCGGCCGTCTGTGCGCAACACCATATAAGAGAATTTTAAGGCGTCTTTGATGAACCCGACGGCCCGATCAATGTCTTCGATGATCGCAGGCGCGTGCCAAGGCCTCTCTTCATGGCACCAATCGCCCCGACGTAGGAGCGCGGGGCAGCCTCGGTCGTGGAGGCATGGGCTGTACACCTTTGCAGTCCCTTGCGTGACCAGCCGATCGCGGACTTCGTGCAAGGCGCGACTCGTGCTGCGCAGTGCAGGCTCAATCACGATCAGTGACCCGTCAGCGGCAAGGGATTCCAACAGCTGCGCCAAAAGCCTTGTGCGTGCGTCAATAGGATCCGGCGTCGACAAAAACAGCTCATTCAGGCTGTTGACCAGCAGGATGACATCAAATTTCTCGTGCTTCCAGGAAGCGCTTGCGCCCCTAGCCTCCACATCGAGACGCGCTACATGAAGGCCCGGCAGGTCCGATGAGACACCACTCTCGACGAGGTTCCGCCAGACCGATTCGGCGTCACGTAACGTTTCTGAATTGCGGTCAATACTGAGGACCTCGGTCCCGGCATGGTCTTTTCTCTGCGAGCCGGAAAAGTAGTGAAACAGCGCAAGCGCGCCAACTCCAGGACCACAACCAAGGTCCAGAACCCGAAGGGGACGTGCGGGTGGAGCGAGGATTTCTGTTAAGACGCTATAAGTTTTTGCGATATTTACGGGCGCGAAGTATGAGAGATAGGCTCTGCGGAGCGCGGGTTCTGATAAATAATCGAAGCCTATCCTGTCACGCCCGACGGTGAATAATTCCGAAAGGCTGCGCACACCCTTCAACAGCGTGGAGTCGAGTGCTTCGCCCCGCGTCTGCAGCGCCTGAATCACTGCACGGTCAAGAACCACTTGTGTCATAAAACGTTCCTTGGGTCGGATTGACCACCTGCCACATCTACTGTAGAGTCCTCACGAACATGATGATCAACGCCGAGGGTATTTAATGACGCCTGCGATCAAGGAAGCCTACATCAATATTGAACGTGCCATGTATGAATTTAATACCCTCCTGGAACACCAAGTCGAAACAATGCGCCAATCGGAGGCATCGGATCCTACAAAGCTGAGTCGCCTGACCCAAGGCGCTAAAGCGATGCGCGATAGCAGCTCGATTTTTCTCAGTTATGCCAAATTTGTCGCCTACGGCATGCCGGACAGCGAGGAGATGATCGAGGAAGAGTAGCCTCACCCTTCTAAAAGAAAAAAAGGCCGCCCGGAACGTCCCCGGGCGGCCTTTTTGTCATCATCTTCCCGCTTGTTAAATATTTTGCATGAAGTGAGCCACGTCGGCTTGATTCACATCCCGGCCCATGATCGCCGATTCGGGGACTGCGTTCGACTTCTTGCCGGTCAGGCCGCCGATCACCTCGTCCGTGATCATTTCCACCGGCATGGACATACCACCATACACGTGTGGGCCCGCGACAATCTTCGCATCGGAGTAGCCATAAATCGCCGCCGCGACGTCTTTGGCCAGCCACCCTACATAATTGAATTCAGGAATCACGATCAGCTTCGCTTTCGTCAGCAACGCGCGTAGTTCCGGTATCGGGAACGGCCGCAGGGAGCGGATCTTAATGAATCCCACGTTGATTCCCTGTTCTTTGCAGAGTCGCACCGCCTCACGGGATTGGGCCGCCGCACTCCCTGACGCGACGATCACAGCCTCGGCACCTTCCACATTCTCGGCCGTCAATAAGCCGCCCATATACTGGTCGATATACCGCCGGGACCGCTCCACCCCAGCCCATACCTCTTGCTGCCATACGGCATGGATGTTATACGCCATGAAGTTGCTCTTCTGAACCGGCGCGTCACGAGAAAGTCGGGCCGGCGGGTTCTCGGCGTCCAGCACGGGAACTGAGCCCCTCCAGGCTTCGCGGGCAGGCAACTTGATGCCCTTCTCCTGCATGTCCACGTAGCTACGGGCGTGCGTGACGAAGAAGCCGTCACAGGCGACACCGACAGGAAGGGTCACATCGTTTTTCTCGCTGATGATGAACCCTTTCATGATGAAATCAAAGAGGTCCTGTTGGTTTTCGGCATGAAACACGATCATGCCGCATTGAAGCAGGTATGCAACTTCGATATTGTCCGGCTGAATGGCGAGCGGGGCGTTCACGACCCGACAGGTAAACATGCAGACAGCCGGCAATCGGTGTCCGGGCCACGAGACAATCGGTTCTAGTCCTCTCAGGGTGCCTGGCCCGGCGGTCGCCGTAAAGCATCGGACCCCCGCACGGGAGCCTCCTGCGATGGCGGACATCACGCCGTATTCCTCCTCACCGCGATAGAATTCCTTTACGTAGCCCTCTCCATAAAGAACGCCGATCAGCTGCATGGTTTCGCTCTGTGGCGTG
>JBBRRL010000130.1:0-6496 GCA_038200775.1 Nitrospirales bacterium | reverse complement strand
ATGCCAACCGAGGAATGAGGTCATGAACGATCATGCGGCCATGGTCCCCGCGGATGAGTATGACAAGAAGCTTCTCGAGAATGTGCACCCGCCGGGCTGGGTCAATCCCAAGCCGTCCGGCCGCTACAACATCGTCGTGATCGGCGCCGGCACCGCCGGACTTGTCACCTCGGCGATTGCGGCAGGCATCGGCGCCAAGGTGGCTCTGATTGAAAAGCATGTCATGGGAGGCGACTGCCTCAATGTCGGGTGCGTCCCGTCCAAGGGGCTGATTCGTGCATCCCGGGCCTGGGCCGACGTGCGCAGGGCCGCAGAATTCGGCATCCACATTCCCGCCGAGGTCAAATACGATTTCGGAGAGGCCATGACGCGCATGCGGCGGCTCCGTGCGGGCCTCAGTCATACAGATTCCGCACAGCGGTTCAAAAGCTTGGGCGTGGACGTCTTTTTCGGAGAAGCACGTTTCACGGGACCGGACACAATTCAGGTGGAAGATACGACCCTGCGATTCAGGAAGGCCGCCGTGTGCACCGGCGCGCGGGCCGCTGCCCCCGAGATACCGGGGATGCGGGAGGTCGGTTACCTCACGAACGAGACCCTCTTCTCATTGACCAGGCTCCCGCCTCGCCTGGGGGTCATCGGCGCCGGCCCCATTGGCGCGGAAATGGCGCAGACCTTTGCGCGCTTCGGCAGCCGCGTCACCTTGCTCGAGAAAATGAGCCGCCTGCTGCCGCGCGAAGATCTCGACGCAAGCGCCATCGTCCAAACCGAGATGGTGAAGAATGGCGTTCAGTTTATCTTTGAGGCAACGATTGTGCGTGTCGAGGCGCGGGGCAGAGAAAAGGTCATGCACTATGAAACGCACGGGATGGCCGCCGAGCTCGTGGTGGATGAGATCCTGGTAGGGATAGGCCGCGCGCCGAATGTCGAAGGCCTCAACCTGGAAAAGGTCAACGTTGAGTACGACCGCGGTGGCGTCAAAGTGGACCACCGGCTACGAACCAGCAATCCTCACATATATGCCGCCGGCGATGTGTGTTTTCCCTTCAAGTTCACCCATACCGCTGATGCCATGGCCCAGATCGTCATTCAGAACGCCCTGATTCCGCACCCTTTCGGCCTGGCCTATGCCGCGACGGATTCCCTGATTATCCCGTGGTGCACCTACACCGAGCCGGAAGTCGCGCATGTGGGCTTATACGAAGCCGACGCCAGATCCAAGGGCTTGGAGGTCGAAACATTCACCTACAAGCTGGACGAAGTGGACCGCGCAATCCTTGATGGTCAAACTGACGGCTTCGCGCGCATTCATGTGAAGAAAGGCACCGACAAGGTCCTCGGCGCGACCATCGTCGCCGCGCATGCAGGGGAAATGATCAGTGAGCTGACAGTGCTCATGAAATCAGGCCGAGGCTTAAAGACCTTGACCAGCACCATTCACCCGTATCCCACGCAGGCCGAAGTTATTAAAAAAGTCGGCAACGCATGGCGCAAAGCCCGTTTCACCGAGAGTCAGAAAAATATTTTGAAGAAGTGGTTCGCCTGGACCAGGTGAAAGGGTGCGCAGATGAAAAGGGGACGGGCTACTTTTTCAGTTATTCATTCCGCAGCCAAAGCTCCTTCGTTCCGAAAGAGGTGCCTGTCCGCTTTTTCTTTGCTTCTGTGTGTGGCATGGCCGGTCCAAGCGCAATCGCCTTCGGTCCTCGAAGTCGGCAAATTCTCTGCAGCTCCGGAGGGAGAGGTCCTGCCTGACTTCTGGAGACCGCTCACATTCCCGAAGGTCGAGCAGCACACGAGATATACGGTCGCGAAAGAAGGGGACGTGACCTCCATCAAAGCTGTCAGCCAGGCCTCTGCATCCGGTCTGACGCGTGAGATCTCAGTAGACTTAAGAGAATACCCGATCCTCAGTTGGCGCTGGAAAGTGTCGAACGTATTGCACAAAGCGGACGTGACGCAAAAACAAGGCGATGACTCTCCTGCGCGGGTGTATATCACTTTTGCCTATGATCCCCAGGCGGTGAGCTTTATCGAGCGGGCGAAATTTGGGACATACAAACTGGTGTACGGTCATTATCCGCCGCTCGCGGCCTTGAACTATATATGGGACAGCAAGGCTCCGAAAGGGACGATTGTGTCCAGCCCCTACACCAATCGCAGCAAGATGATCGTCGTCGAGAGCGGCACAGCGCTCATCAACCAGTGGGTCAACGAGCAGCGCAATCTGCTTGAGGACTATAGGCAGGCATTTGGCGGCGACCCGCCCCTTGTCTCAGGCGTCGCCATCATGACCGATACAGACAACACCGGCGAATCGGCGGTCGCGTACTATGGAGATATCGTCTTTAAGAAAGAGATCCAGCGCTGACAAAAGGGGACAGGCTACGGGGAAAGGGGACAGGCAACTTTTTCTGAACGAAGGTGCTTCGGTATGAATAACTGAAAAAGTAGCCTGTCCCCCTTTTATGCCCCAAACACTCCTTCGAAAAAGTAGCCTCCCCCCGTCAGCCTCACTTGTTCGGCTGCGGCGTGTAGCGAAGATACGGCTTGACGGCCCTGTGCCCCTTTGGGAACAGAGATGGAATCTCGGCATCGGTGACTGCCGGGGTGATGATGCAATCCTCCCCGTCCTTCCAGTTTGCCGGAGTCGCCACCTTGTACTTCGAGGTGAGCTGAAGAGAGTCAATGACCCGCACGAGCTCATCGAAGTTTCTGCCCGCGGAGGCTGGATAGGTCAGCGACATCTTGATCTTCTTATCCGGTCCGATGATAAAGACTGAGCGTACTGTCATATTGTCCAACGCATTGGGATGGATCATGTCGTACAGAGTAGCCACCTTTTTTTCAGGGTCCGCGATCAGCGGGAAGTTGACCGTGCACTTCTGGGTCTCGTTGATATCCTTAATCCACCCTTTGTGGGCGTCCATCGGATCAACACTTATGGCGATCACCTTGACATTACGCTTCTGGAACTCCGGCATGATACGTGCGACCATTCCAAGCTCGGTTGTGCAAACGGGCGTGAAATCCTTGGGATGGGAGAAAAGTACCCCCCAACTGTCCCCCAGCCATTCATGAAAATTAATCGGTCCCTCAGTCGTTTCGGCTGAAAAATTCGGTGCTTCATCTCCGAGTCGTAATGCCATATAAACCTTCCTTTCTTAGACGGCCGGCGCCTATAGACCGGCTATTATGTACATAATAAAGTATCAGCTCTTGTCGTCTTTTTTGTCAACCTCGCCACGGGATCATGATCCTGTTACAATTCCCCGGAATGGACGTGCTTCGCGTAAAAACGTGAGCGATGAACGGATACTCGTGCAGCTGACGGCAAGACTACCGATCGGAGGGGTGTGATGGCTTTTCCGTTGGCAATGATTCTCAAATGGGTACTGCCCGCGATCCCTGATTTGATCTCCGGCGTCCGAGGCTTGCAGGCGCAACGTCAGACACCCATGGATGCGTCTATTCGAAACGACGCTCAGGGACGAATTGAGAATCTGGAGAAGGCATTGGACCTGCAGTCACGGATCAACGAGGGGCTCACGAACGAGCTTCAGCAACTCCGGACGCGGCTGCAGTCTCTTACTTTCGTCGCCCTCTGTGGCTTGATACTCGCAGTGGTCGCACTGGGGGTTCTAACCTTCAAATAAGACCATTAGAAAAGGTTCCCACCCGGGCTCGCCGACAGTTCTTCTCCTGTTTTATGCCTGGTCTCTCTCGCTCTTCGGTACCTTACGTCGCGCGACGCCTCCACACAGCGAGTCCCGCCAACCCAGATCCCAGAAGCAACCATGTCGCCGGCTCCGGCACCCCACTTGGCGGCGGGCCGAAGCCGCCCCCGGCAGGCGGAATCAAGCGGACAACAGTACTGGTCTGCGTGAGTAGGAGCGAACCGTCATTCGGATCGACAGTCACAAAATCACCACGCGATCCGCCCGTCGCCAGCAGGGTTTGAGCCTTAGTCGCGAGATTGACTTCGACGACCGTTCCGCCATTCGTATTCCCAAAGATGTTGCCGGCGAGAGACCCAAAGCCAAGCGCCGTGCCGTCGAGCCCTCCGGCAATGGGGCCTGAATCAAACAGTTGGAGTTTGGTACCGGTGTCGAAGCCGAGAAGACCGCCACCAAACACAGCCCCGTAGAGAATGCTTCCATCACTGCTTATGGAGAGACCATCTATTGCTGCGTTCACAAAGACGGGCTTAGTCTTGGCCACGGGATCTACATCGAAGATCTGGGAGAGATTTGAGACAAACAGATGACCATTGGCTGGATTGGCAATAATCCCTGTGCCAAAAGCAATGCCGCTGACGATTATTTGGTTAAAAGTACCGTTGGCATTGATCTCGACCACGTCGCCAATGCTCTGTCGCGTCATGTAAATATGGCTGCCCACCTGAGTCAACCCTACCGCATTAGCCGCACCATACGTTGCACCGGCCACAGGAGGGTGCGCCGCCGCGGTCTGCCCATCGGTATCCGTTGGGAACAGACGGACGTTCCCAGGAAAATCGGTCACAAGTACTCCGGAACCAGGAAAAGCGATGCCGAGTGGACCAACTGAACCGTTATTGGGAAACCCAGTCCCGAAGGTCGACAGGCTGAAGCCCGCCGCAAGCCCCGCGGGAGTTAACGTCAGGTCGGCCTGAGCTGGCGAGGTCTGTAAACCCACGGTTGCTGACACAAGAAATACGGCAGAAAGTAGCAAGGACCGTCGCATGGGCATTCCTTTCTTTGGGGATTCTTAGGATCCTACCCATGGGAATCAGCAAAAAGTGCGCCACTGCTATAAATCTCGAAATACACAGGAAGTAATCCGGACTTCTTTTTCTAAGTGGCACGTTAGCCTTACAGCACAAATTCAATAGCGGTCGTCTCAATCTTCTAAAGTACTGAAATAAAAGGGAATGCATTAGGGGAGATCAGGCGATGTGAAGTTCGCATTGTCCAGAATACTGACACCGGAAAGTGATAAATACGGCATTACCTGCGGCGTGATGTCACGCCGGATTCCGTTCCTTCATGGGCGACGGATCTCCAGCGTTGGGCACAACCATGGGATAAACGGCGCTATACGCTCGTCCCCATCCGGGTTTCTTCGATGAACTGCTCCGTCGAGTCGTCAGTAACCCGCCCCTGACGCCCATGCGGTTTGTGAATATACAGTGTTTGGGGTTTTCCCGTATTGGGGCTCGGCGGCAATTTCATCTCATATTTCACCGGTTGCTCGTGGTCCGCGAGCTGTAGCTTCGGGTTAAACACGCTGTTGAACTTCCACAGCATCTTGATGAAATTGGTCTGACCCCGGAGCAGAAGTCTCATGGCAATCATCGCCGTAGATTTCAGAGCCCGCCAGCCAAGATGTTTCATATTCAAGACTTGTTGTGTCTGTATCAGTTCCTCGTAAAATTCCGGCAGCGGCAGCGTCGTCGGCAGGACGACATGCTGAATATCAAAAAGACGATAATCGCGGGTTTGGATCTTTCGGGATTCCGTCTGCCAGCTCTCAGTGCCGGGGTACGGGGTATTCACGCTGATATTCACAATCTCCGGAATCTCCAGACACCACTGACGGACGACCTCGAAGCGTTTCCGGTCCCATCCGGGATCCGCAATAAGATTGATCGCGACTGTAATCCCGAGCGATCTCGCGAATTCCAGGGCCTCGAAATTCTTGCCGATCGTAGTGCGCTTGCGATGTTTGAGCAGTCCTTCCTCGTCAATCGCCTCGATGCCCAGGAACATGTACTCCATGCCAAGCTGCTTCCAGAACTTGAACACGTCCTTATTGCGCAGCAGCACGTCGCCGCGCGTCTCCAGATAGTACTTTTTCTTGATGCCTTTCCTCGCAATGGCTTCGCCGATTTCAAATCCGTGCTTCGCCTGGATAAAGGCGACGTCATCCACGATAAAGATCCCCGGCTCTTTCGTACGTTCCAAATCTTCCACGGCCTTCTCGGGACTCACGACCCGGTAACTGCGACCGTAAAATGTCCATGCGCTACAGAAGGAGCAATCCCACGGACAACCTCGAGTAAACTCGATTGAGGCGCATGGGTCCAGCACACCGATAAAATATTTCCGCCGATGACGCAACAGATCACGCGCAGGCAACAACTCATCGAGACTCTTCACGAAAACGGGAGGCGGACCTTCACCCTCCATGGTCACGGCTCCGGGGACCGTCCTGACCGCCGCGCGATCGTGTTCCACTGCCAGCAGAAGATTCTGGATCGCCGTTTCACCTTCGCCTTTGAGGACGCAATCAATGACACCAGCGCCATGTTGTAAAAATTCCCCTGCAATGAACGACGCGCTGTGCCCGCCGACCACTACAAAACTCTGGGGGAGTCGGTGTTTGGCCAGCTTGGCGAGATCGATGATCTCCGGAACGTTGGCCAGATAGTTGCAAGAGAATGCGACGATATCGGGCTTCCAGCTTTCCAGAATATAGGAAAAGTCGTTCTGGGTCTCCACCTGGAGATCAATCAATT
>JBBRRL010000129.1:0-6509 GCA_038200775.1 Nitrospirales bacterium | reverse complement strand
TCTCCGGCGTCACGGCACGAAGCTCCCAACCAATGAGCCGACGACCAGCAGCCATCCGTCGGCAAGCACGAAAAGGACCAGCTTGAGTGGAATGGATACCAGCACCGGCGGCAGCAGCATCATGCCCATGGACATCAGCACACTGGCTACGACCATATCGACGATCATGAACGGGATCGCGATCACGAAGCCGATCTGGAAGGCGGTGCGCAGTTCGCCGACGATAAATGCGGGAATCACGATGTGAATCGGGATATCGTCCGGAGTTTTCGGCCGCGGAAGTTTGGCAATACCGACAAACAGGGCCAGATCTTTCTCTCGGACCTGATTGAGCATGAATTGCCGCAGCGGCTTTGCTGCGCGCGTCAGCGCTTCCTCTTGGGAGATTTTCTGGTCAAAATAAGGCTGCAGCGCATCCGCATTCAGCTTGTCCCAGACGGGACTCATGATGAAGAAGGTGAGGAACATCGCAAGGCCGATGAGGACTTGATTCGGCGGCACCTGCTGCGTGCCCATCGCCTGCCGCAGAAATGCCAGGACAATCACGATGCGCGTGAAGGAGGTGACCATGACGAAGAGCGCCGGAGCTAGCGAGAGCACGGTCATCAGGAGCACGAGCTGCATCGCGACGGAAGGACCGGCCGCTCCCGCGTCGCCAAGCTGAAGCGAAATCAGGGGAAGAGCCGGCGTCGCTCCCAGTGCAGTCCCCAACCAGCCCAGTGCCATCAGCGTCGCGAAACCGAGCAGGCCCAAGGTTCGCATTTTCACCGGTGGCTCCCTCCGATGAACCGTTGTCGACAGTCTTTCAGTGCGTGGGCCCAACGCGCCGGCCAGGAAGCAGCCAGGGACGGCGGGCGCGGTTCCAGAAACTCCGATTCGAAACGCGACGGCTCGTTCATTGCGTCGGTCTCTGCCTTGTCGAATTCGGTCAGCAGGACCAATTGCTGCGGGGTAGCCCCGACGATGAGAGTCCGCCCCGCTATCTCGAGCACGAGCACGCTGCGGCGGCCGCCAAGGGTTAGTGAACCGGCCATGCGGATCGATTGCCTCGGTAGCCGCGCAACGAGGCTTGTGCCCAGCCATCGGCGCGCCATCGCTGCCGCCAGGATAACAAGGGCCAGCACCATGGCCAGGGATGAAACCATTTTCACCAAGCTGTTTGTTAAATCCACGATGTCCTCGGTTCTGCTCTTGGCCTGGTGTTCATAACAACAGGCGCATTATTGAAGATGCCGTACACGCTCCA
Source organism: Nitrospirales bacterium (assembly GCA_038200775.1). GTDB lineage: Bacteria > Nitrospirota > Nitrospiria > Nitrospirales > NS-4 > NS-11. The sequence goes on along the minus strand of JBBRRL010000129.1, from coordinate 5,263 downwards.
TCGGACTGATAACGTCGGTCAGTCGCACGCCGAGTTTCTCGTTCACCACCACTGCTTCCCCGCGAGCAACCAATTTTCCGTTGACCAGGACTTCCATCGGCTCGCCGGCCAGCTTATCGAGCTCAATCACCGACCCCTGTCCAAGTTGCAGTAAATCGCGAATCAGCATACGAGTTGAGCCGATCCGCACAGACAGCTGCAAAGGGATATCCAGGATGAAGTCGACGGCATTCGGAGGGCCGGATGGCACTGTCGGTTCAAGCGTCGGGAAATCGGCGGGTCGGGCCGCCGCGGCGGCCGCGGCCTTCTCTTCTGCGACGCTGCTTACTTCGTCACTCATGTTTTCTCCTCTTGCGCTCTCAGTCTCCGGACGTGATCAAGGAGATGACCTGGAGCGCTTGTTGTCCCTTCATCACACCGAGCGTGCCTTTGAACCTGGGAATGTTCTCGATCGACGCCACAACCGGATCGCCATAGCTCTTGTCCAACAGAACAACGTCGCCGAGCGCAAACCCCATGAGATCTTCCACCTGAATAGTGGCTTCACCCAAATCCACGGCTATTTCCATCGGGCAGTACTGGATTTCCTCACGCAACCGAACCGCCCAGTGCTGATCCACTTCGTATTGGTCGTTCATGAAACCGGCATAGAGTTTCTCCTTGATCGGTTCCAGCATCGAATATGGATAGCAAAGAAAAAACTCCTTGGTGCTATTTGCGATCTCAAGCTGTAACGTCACTACGAGAGCCAATTCACGAGCTGTGATGACCATCGCGAATTGGGGATTGCTTTCGACCCTCAGAACTTCCGCTTTAACGGCATGCGCCCCTTTCCAGGCCTTCTCGAGGTCTAATAGAGCAAGGGCCCCTATATTGCGGATGATCCTGAGCTGAATCGGTGTAAAGTCACGCCCTTCGGGCTTCACATGAGTCTCACCACCGCCACCAAAGTAATAATCTGTGAGCAGGTACACCAGAGAGGCATCCATCGCCCACAGGCCATTGCCGCGCAGGGGGTCCATTTTGAAAATGATCAGGGACGAGGGAAGCGGCAGACGACTCATGACTGTGCCAAACTTCATAATTTCCGTCCCGAGGATCGTGATTTCCACGGAGTGATGCAGGGAACGGGTGAACGTCGTGCTCAACAGTTTCGTAAAACGATCATGAATGATATCCAGCGCAGCCATGCGGCCGCGGACCACGCGGTCCTGGCCGGCAAAGTTAAAAGCAGTGACGGCCGCCGGCGCCTCTGTCTCCTGCTTGGGCGCGGTCTCCACAACGCCGGTGGCCACGCCCTTTAGCAGGGCGTCAATCTCGTCCTGGCTCAATATCTTTTCGCTCATTGCACCACGAACTCTGTGAAGTACGCGTTTTTGGCCTGACCGTTCGACAGCAGGGCGTTGATGCGCAGCAGAATTTCGTCGCGAAGCTGTAACTTTCCTGCTGTGGGCTTGAGCATCTGGGTTTCTTTGCTGCTTAGGAGAAGGAGCACCGCATCCCGCACCTGCGGCATGCGCTCACCCACCTCCGCTTTCACGAGTGGTCCGTCGAGCTCGAGCTTGATCGTGACCTTCAGAAAACGTGGCTCGGTATCGGCCAGATTGACGATGAATGGGTCCAAATCGAAGATTGGGCCGATCTTTGACGTCGTCGCGGCTTCTCCATGGCCTTCCGTTGCCTTGGCCTCGGGAGCCTTATGCTCGTCGGCTTTCGCCTCCACCTTGTGGGGCGCCAAAAATTTGAACCAGGTGAACGCGCCTCCTCCACCCGCCACCAACAATACGACGACACCCACGATGATCCATTTCATCGAGCTTTTCTTAGGTGGTGCTGCTTCCGCGCCCTCGCCATCAGCCCCCTCTTTGGTCTTGTCTTTCGTTGCCATACGCCCTCCAGAGCACCCTAGTAAAATAACCTAGTATAGTTGTCATAGTGAGCAAGCGATATGCCAGGAACACACGGAATATAGAGGGGGCTGTTCGGGGCGACCCCTATTAGAGGGACTGTCGTCGAATCGAACACCCATCAGCCGTCAAACTTGTCAGGCGGCGTTGTCACCTTCTTGACGTCGCAAATGAAAGCTCGTAAATAGCGGGGTTAGCTCGTGAGTATACTTAGTGATTTAATGCTGCGCCTGACGAAGTGAGAAGCGACAGGGCCGAGGCCGACAAAAACCGCGCGGCCGAGGTCAAAGGGGGCGTCCACAGGGGAAGAACCGGGCGGGCTGCCTTGTGCAGCCCGCCCATGAGAGAAGGTTAACGCTTCAGGTTGACGAGTTCGCCCATGATTTCATCGGCGGTGGTCACGACACGCGCATTTGCCTGGAACCCGCGCTGGGCACCGATGAGACTGATGAATTCTTCGCCAAGGTCCACGTTCGATAGTTCGAGAGAGTTCGACAGGGTACGTCCCAAACCCGAACTATCTGGTTTACCGATAACAGGGGATCCCGAATCGCCGGCCTCCGCCACGAGATTCTTGCCCACTTTCGCCAGGCCCTGTGCGTTGTTAAACCGTGCCAGCGCCACTTGGGCAAGCGTGCGCAACTGGCCGTTCGAAAATCGGCCGATCACGATGCCGACGGTGTTCACTGACATCCCTTGAAGCGAACCCGACCCATAGCCATCCTGCGTTTGATTGACCAAGGCCGACAGCGACCCGAACTGCGTCGTCTTGTCGAGACCTGTGCCGCCGGTGGTCACGGTCGACCCGAAATCCACGGTAATTGCTTGCCCAGGGGTAGCGCCGAGGAAGTCGATGCCGTTCCCACCAGCATTGTGGTACACAACCGGGCTGACACGGTCCAAAGCGCCGTTGGTCGTGAATTCTATGCTGCCGGAAGCCACGAGCGAGTTCGTCCCGGACGTGAAGCCGGGCTGTACGCTGACCGCGGTGTTATCAGTGACCTCATTGTAGTTCCATGAGTTCGTTCCGGTTTTGGTGAAATACGTGTTCACCACATGTCCGATGCCGAGGGAATCATATACGGTCAACGATGACGAGAAATTTGATGTTGAAGTCGGATTGGCAATGTTGAAATCGGTGCCCGTCGTCACAATGGGAGCATCAGCCGCCCTCATTTTCAGGCTGGCTGCGAGTGTATCCACGCCACTGGCCGTCACTACGGCTGTCGCACTGCTGCCGGCGGTCGTTGAGAGACCCGTCATCCCTGATGTAAAGCTGAATTTCGTGGTAGTGGCATCATACGTCGCGGTGAATCCGCTGTAGGCACTGGATCTAAATGGATCCACCGGAGCCAATGCGCGCACGGCGGTTTGAATCGCGTTTGCGAGCGGGGCACCCGTTAACCCGGCCGCTACGGTGACGGTCTGAGCTCCGTCATTGTTCAGGTTGATATTGAAGGCCAGGTTGCCGGCCGCGGAAGTGGTGACTGCAGGGGCTCCGGAGACCAGCTTCGCGCCGACGCCCACCGGCAGCGATTGAGAGTCCACGTTCGCCGAGATGCTCATGTTCTTGGTCGCGTTCGGCGGAGAGGTCGTTGTTGACAGGTTGATGGTTGCGATCGTGCCAGTGATAATGCCCAAAGCGTCCGCCTGGAACCCTTGAAGTTTCAAGCCATCCGGATTCACGACATCGCCGTCCTTGTTGACATTGAACTGGCCGGCGCGGGTATAGAACGTCCCTCCCGAGGCGCTCTTGACCTGGAAAAACCCATTGCCGTCCACCGCCATATCCAGGGCATTATTGGTGGTCTGCAACGATCCCTGGGTAAAATTCGACTGGATGCCGGACAAGAACACGCCAATGCCACTGGAGGTGGAGCCGGACGCGCCGCCCAAGCTGGCGTTCACGATATCGGCGAAATTGGCGCGGCTGGACTTAAAGCCAACGGTGCCGGTATTGGCGATGTTGTTGCCGATGATCGAAAGGTTAGTGCCGTTGGCGTTTAAGCCGCTGACGGCGGCGAAGAGTGCTGACAAAATTCCCATGGTCTGATATCTCCTATGTGTTCAATTACGATTGGACATTGACGATGCTGCTCGGCTGAACGACCTGCCCGGCGTCGAAAATCAGGACCGGACCGGCCGCATCGTAACGAACGCTCGTGACGACGCCAGTCATCTGAGTGCCGGCGGCCACAGCGGCACCATTCGCACCCTTGGCGGTAACCGTGAAAGAATATGGACCGCTCGGCAACCCATTGCCTGCGTCGTCCTTGCCGTCCCACAACGTGTTCTGTATACCGGCGGCCTGATCTGTACCTTTCCATGTACGCACGGGCACTCCCGCCGCGTTCATAACCTGCACCGTGACCGTGGAGGCCTTTGCCTCTAAATTGAAAGACAACGGTGATGGAGTTCCTGATGTTAAAGAGAATGCCGACCCTTGCGCGGTCACGTGCTTGCCCAACAGGGCCGTGAGGCCTGTCGCATTTGCGGCGCCCTGCTGCTTGATGAAGGTAGTCATTGCCGTCGCCATCTGCTTCGTCTGTTCCAATTGGCTGAACTGGGCGAGCTGTGCCATCATCTGCGAATTATCGACCGGGTTCAGCGGATCCTGATTCTTGAGCTGCGCCACGAGCAGGTTGAGGAACTGATCTTGTCCTAAGGTCTGATCCGGCCCTTTGACGACCGTGGTTTGACCGGATGCGCCTTGAATAGAACTTGTGTCAATCATGTAGTCTCCTTCGGATTAGGCAAACAGATTGATGCGATACCGCGCACCAAGAGGTTCAAGGATGTGATCGGCCGTCGCCATGATTGTTTCGCTGTCCGCGCTCTGGTGGGCCTGAGCCTCCCGCATGAAACCGGGCGCATTCTCTCGGGATTGGCCAAGATCCAGGAATCCGCTTCGGCCGTCCCCGGCTCCGAGCATGTCTGAATTTACGATGGACTCGATATGTAGCTCATCCAGACGAAGCCCATGCTGACGCATGGCCTGGTCTAGGGCGCCCTGGCTGGTTGCCAGGAATTCTCCTAATCCTCGATGTTCGACCCCCACGGTCGCCTGGACCTGCTGGGACTGGACGGAGACTTGCACAGTCATGCGGCCCAGATCCGAGGAGCCGACTTCGAAACGAATCGTCTCCCGAGGAGGTATGGTCGCCGCCGCAGCGGGGGCAGGCGCGGCTGTCGCCTGCGGCGCCGTTACTTCCGTGGTCGTCGCCGAAGATGGGCTGCGACCGGTGAGGAATTCGGTGGGAATCTTGTCGCCTCCTACCGGCGCAAGCTCCAGAACGTTTCCGTTCCTATCATCAAATATACCCTTCAAGAGGTCATCCCGATTTTTGTCCTTATTC